>NZ_WAKV01000029.1 GCF_015523185.1 Thermococcus sp. | reverse complement strand
TCTGCATGTTCGCACCTCCGTAATCGCGATGCCGGGTTAGAATAAGGGGTGAGCTTTAAATAAGTTTGGGACGACTAAAAAAGAGGAAGATAAAAATCCCTCACTTAAAGTTCCATATCCAATCTATGGTTATTGAGCCGGTCCAGTGATCGTCCGGAAGCAGGGGGCGATTGTACGTCCACTCAACTGAAGCAACTAGCTTTTGGTGGACTGTTGTTGGGGAGCTTGGAACGTGAGTTATAAACTGGTACCCCGGTTCAAGTTTAATCCAGCTATCAGCGTAACTTCCTAGCTCGTTTCTGTTAAATGTGTACGTCCACCTGACCCAGTCGCCGTTGGTATCGACCGCTATTTTAAAGAGCTTGATAACTTGTTGGATTGTAACAGACGCTCCTCCTGTCCCCAAGGTGTATGAAATAGTAGATTGAGCCTTTGAGCTGTATTCATTGATGTAATGACTTGGGCCAAAGTCCGCTAGATCAAAAACACTGTTTCCATCGGGCTTAACGTTGGCATAAACTTTAACTGTGTCAATCTGCCACACTCCAGCTCCACTATCGCCGTAGAGATAATGCCCAGACCAGACAAAGGTCTTCATGTCTACAACCCGGTAATCGTTCTTTGGGTCGGTGTCCGCAAGTCTGTAAACTTCCCACACAAGCTTTAACTTGCCATGGGGTTTCCAGTTATCGTAGGAACTCCACTCGATAGTGCTCTCAATATGGGCACTTATTGTTGTAGTTGCCATGGGAGTGTAGGTTGCAGTAGGATTTCCATTGATCTTTATCTGCCAAGAAAATTTAGAAGGCTCTACACTAAGAGTAACCTCACTGTTCCAGTCCACCTCGGAGAACTCTCTCTTAGCATCATTAAGGAACTTGTTAATGTTCTTTATATTGGTTCCCGCGTATATGAAGAACTTCCCATCTGGTAGCATCTTCACGGCGTAGAGTGTGTTGCCCTCAAAGATTGGAGCGTAAGGAATAGTTCCTGTCTTAACTAGGTTTTTCAGTATTTGAGAATCCATAACCTCAAAGTTGCCCTTTTTCAGTCCTGCCAAAATTTTGGAGACGTTTTGGTTTATTGGGTAAATCCCGGAAATTGGGCTTGCTGGAGAGGCACTGCTCTGTGGGTACGCTGAAACAACAAAAAGACTTCCAACTAGAACTCCAAGTACAAACCATACCACTTTCTGTCGCATCTGACCCCCCCAACGGGATTGTCAATTCCAATTACTAAACTCATAGTATTTAAATGTTTCGAATTTACAAAATGTATGTTAGACTCAGACAATATGTAATTTATAAATTATAAATCCAGCGAATCCATCGCGACCTTAATCCATCTCAGATACGAGTTCAGCGTTCCCCTCAAAGCTGAGTTGTCCCTGGTCAAAAAGCGGATTATTATCATGTTCCCCTCGCGCAGAAACTCTATCCTGCTCCTCCTGTAGGGCACGCTCTTGTGCTCGTAGAGAACGCTCTCGTAAACTATCTTGGCGGTTTCCTCGTCCGGGAAGGAGAGCTCAACTATCCCCTCGATTGGCCAGCCTTTGTCAGGGCCTCCCTGTAGTCCCATCTCCTGCCGTCCTCCATTATCCAGATTTTCACGAGGATTAGAGGTCCAACGGGCCTGTCTCTGGTGACGTCAAGGCGGTAGAAGTTAACTGCCATGCCCCTTGGATAGTTCTCAATTACCCCTATCACATCGGTGTTGTGCCTGTCCGCTATCGTCTGGAGGCTCTTGTTCCCCCTCGGCACGAATCTTCCGCCGGTAAGCTCGGCGAAGGCTTGGGCAAAGGCCGTGTGGTCAATGCCAACCCTCTTCGCTGTGGTTACAATGAAGGGCATCTCCTCGCGGATTGGTCTAAGGTTCCTGAAACCCATCTCACGCTGGAGCTTAATGCCGTGGAGGTAGAGGTAGCCGAGGTAACCCCAGTCCTCGGGGTCCACCTTGATAAAGGTCATCTTGAGGGGGTTTCCCTTCCAGACGTTGATTATTAGGAGTCTCTCGTAGTTCCTGTCATATGCTTCCATGAGCAAATCCTGGATTGTCTTCTTTCCCCTGGTTAGGTAAAGGGAGTTGGGGAAAACCCTCTCCAAGTCGTGACCGAAGCTCCTCGTCCTCCTCGTCGGTCGGTGGGAAGTCGTTATCAGCATCATAGCAACCACTCGTTGGGGTTAGTTGATAAAAGCCTTTCGAAAGAAAAGGTTCAGATGGCTTTGACCCTTCTCGCGACCTTGGGTCGGGGCTTGTAGAGTATCTTACTGCCACAGTAGGGACAGCGAACCTCTCTGGTTGTCGCGAGGTCGAGTTCGACCTCTCTACCGCATTTTGCACAGCGGTAAATCGCCCTAACCATGAAAATCACCCCAAATAGAAAGAATCAGGCCTTGGAAGCGACGACGCGCTTCGCGACCTTTCCAGCCGGAGTGGTCGGCAGGTAAGCTCCACCGGCGAACGTTGCACCGCACTTCTGGCACTGCCATATTCCAGTGCTTATCCTCCTGACGGCCTTCCTTCCGCAGACAGGACAGACGTGCTTCTGCTTCATCTTGGCCTCAACAGCCGCGACCCTTCTCCTTATCTTGAGACCGTACCTCGGACCGAACCTTCCAGCGGAACCGACCTTGACAGTTCTTCCCATGAGCATCACCCCAGAGTTAGGCAATTTTCACGACTGGAAAGTGTTTCCGGAGACGTTTTATAAACCTTTGCATAACTCCGGACATCCGGGGGGAAGGCTCCTAATAAACCTTACGTTGAAGCTTTTGGAAAAAGCTTCACCAAAGAAACTTTTTGCAAGAAAATTTTCTGGTGCGGGGGCGGGGATTTGAACCCCGGAACCCCTACGGGACGGGACCCTCAATCCCGCGCCTTTGACCAGGCTCGGCAACCCCCGCGTCGCCAGATATAAGGGCGTTGGCGCATTTATAAATTTTACGGTCTCTCCCCGGGCAATCTTTTGAACTCCCTCATCAGCATATTCACGTACTTTTCATCGAGGGCCTTTGGGTCAATTGAAATAATAATCCCTGCGTTTCTGGCTATCAGGTTGTCCTTTAGGTTCAGGAGAAACTTCATAACGGGTTCAAAACCGTTGTTAGGTATCAGGTATTCAACCCCGTCGAGAAGTATAAACGTGTCTTCTCCCGCACTGGAGAGAACCTTGTGGAGGAGAGGGGCCAGTTCCGTGGGTCTTATTGCGGTCTCTGACGGGGCGTTGCTGACCCAGATGTATGGAATCCCGTGCCTTTCGTATTGTCGTGGGTGCCTCGTGATGGCCAGCAGGCGTTTGCCCTGAAGGAGGGAGAGTATCTCGGGAAGTGATGCCCTGCTTGTTACATAGGCGCCGGGCTTTAGGATGGACTATCCTTCGGTAATGACCCTGGGTTTTATAGCACGGATTTCGGTCTTCATTCGGAGGGAAGTTATGAGAATTATCATCATTCCCAATGCCACGAGAACGTCATCAAGAACCTTTGTGAGCTCTGTGGTATAGACGTCATTGAAAACGTTCTCAAGGTACCCTGCCCAGAATATGAAAACACCCAGAAAAACACCGCGGAGTGTTCTCTTATCAAGGTACCCAACCATTATATCCCTCAGGGAGTAGACGACTATGATGGCCGATGTGAGCGCAATAAATGCCACAATCTCTGCCAGGAGTTTTATTGCCTGATATTCTCCCTTCAACTCCCTTACCTCATGGTGGTCATATTCAAAGGCCTAATAACTGTTACGAACCGAAAAATTTATAAATACACTTCCCCTCTATGGTTTCGGGTCGTGGGCCGGTAGCTTAGCCTGGTTAGAGCGGCGGACTCTTAATCCGCAGGTCGGGGGTTCGAATCCCCCCCGGCCCGCCAAAACGCGTTTCTCCTCGGCGCGTTCTGAGAAGGAGCGCGTTTAGGACTTCAGCTTTAAGGAGATTTGGAAATGAGTTTTAAGGAGCTTGGCTTATCGGAGGCCTCAGTTAAGGCCGTTGAGAGAAAGGGCTTTTTTGAGCCCACTGACGTTCAGAGGGAGGTCATACCACTTGTTCTCCGGGGGGAGAATGATATTGTTGGTCAGTCAAAGACGGGCACCGGAAAGACGGCGGCTTTTGGCCTGCCAATCCTTGATATGGTTGAGGCCGGACAAAGGAGGGTTCAGGCGCTTATCCTTACTCCCACTAGGGAGCTGGCAATTCAGGTGAGTGAGGAGCTCCGCTCTCTTCGTGGAAAGCGGAAGATAGACATCTACGCGGTCTACGGCGGTCAGCCAATAGGTCCCCAGATGAGGGCCCTTAAAACGGCCCAAATAGTTGTTGGAACACCCGGCAGGGTTCTCGACCACATCAGGCGTGGCACCCTTAAGCTTGACTCCCTTCGCTTCTTCGTCCTTGACGAAGCTGATAGGATGTTGGACATGGGCTTTCAGGAGGACATCGAGGCGATTTTTAGGGTAACACCCCGGGAAAAGCGCGTCATGATGTTCTCGGCCACGATGCCGATGGAAGTGCTTTTACTCGCCAAGAAGTATATGAGAAACCCGGAGGTAGTAATCGTCAGCAGGGACGAGTTAGTACCGGGTGAGGTAGAGCAGGAGTTTGTAGAGACCGTTCCCGCGAGACGCTACAGAATCCTACAGAAAATTCTGAGCGGTAACTTCTACGGTATAGTTTTCTGCCAGACGAAGGTGGAGACAAAGGAGTTGGCCGGCAGGCTTAGAAAGGACGGTTTCAAAGCTGAGGCCCTTAACGGTGACATGAGCCAGCCATCCCGGGAGAAAACCTTCAGGCGCTTTAAGGAGGGCAGAACAAGGGTTCTGGTTGCGACGGATGTTGCCGCTAGGGGTCTGGACGTCCCAGAGATTACTCATGTTGTTAACTACTCTATACCGATGAACGCGGAGCAATATATCCACCGGATTGGGAGAACGGGGAGGATGGGTAAGAGGGGTAAGGCGATAACATTCATCGCACCCGGGGAACTGAGAAGGTTTAGGTATATAGCAAGGCAGTCTGGCGTTGACGTCAGGAAGTCGGAGCTGAGCGAGGAACTGCCTAGGGAGTACCGCGAGATGGTGAGAAGGGACGAGCTTGAGAACGAGTACAGGCGAAGATGGGGAAAGAACATGCCGAGACATAGGAGAAGGCGCCATTGAACTGCCATTCATCCTCTTGTTCTGTTTTCATTGCGAGCGTTGAATAAAGAGTAATGCTATCTTCTGTGTCACAACAAAGGCCCTTAACGATGAAAACGATGGCAAAATGGTTTTGGCGCCGGGGCAGGGATTTGAACCCTGGCGGGCTAACGCCCACGGACTCTCCAGGCCCGCGCCTTCCCAGGCTAGGCTACCCCGGCGCATAAAGGAGAGGAATCAAGAGATGAGCTCAATCTCGATGGTGACATCCTCAGGAACACGGATGCGCATAATCTGGCGCATGGCCCTCTCGTCGGCCTCTATGTCAACGAGCCTCTTGTGAACGCGAAGCTCCCAGCGGTCGAAAGTGGCTGAACCCTCTCCGTCCGGGCTCTTCCTAGTAGTTATCCTTATCCTCTTGGTCGGGAGTGGGATTGGGCCGCTCATCCTGACACCGGTTCTCTCGGCTATCTGTTTAATCTGGTCGGTGACTTCGTTGAGGGCCTTGATGTTGGTACTAGCAAGCTTAATCCTCGCCTTCTGCATTTCCGCCCCTCCTAAGGTTTAGGAAGTAAAGGAAAGGCCGAAGAAATCACTCGGCCTTCTGGATGGAGATAACCATACCGGCAGCAACGGTCTGGCCCATGTCACGGATGGCGAACCTACCGAGCTGCGGTATCTCCTTGACTGGCTCGATGACCATGGCCTTGGTCGGCCTGAGGATGACGATGGCTGAGTCACCGGTCTTGATGAACTGCGGGTTCTCCTCGACGACGTTACCGGTCCTGGGGTCGAGCTTAGCGAGGAGCTGCTCGAATCTAACAGCGACCTGAGTAGTGTGGGCGTGCAGTACCGGGGTGTATCCGACTGTAATAGCAGTCGGGTGGTTGAGGACGATTATCTGGGCCTTGAAGGTGTCCTTTGGCCTGACGACGGTCGGTGGGTTGTTGGTGTGTCCGGCAACGTCACCGCGCTTTATGTCGTTCTTACCAACGCCACGGACGTTGAATCCGATGTTGTCACCCGGGTAAGCCTCTTGGAGTGGCTCGTGGTGCATCTCGATAGACTTGACTTCACCCTGGATGGGCTTGTGGAAGATGGTGCTCGCCGGCTCGAAGATAACTACGTCACCGACGCGAAGGACACCGGTCTCGACTCTACCAACGGGAACGGTACCGACACCCTTGATTGAGTAGACGTCCTGAATCGGTATCCTGAGCGGCTTGTCGGTTGGCTTCGGCGGCTCGGGTATCTGGTCGAGGGCCTCGATGAGGGTCGGGCCGTTGTACCAGGGCATCTTGTCGCTCTTCTTAACGACGTTATCGCCTTCCCAGGCGCTAATCGGTATAACTGGGAAGTCCTTGTAGCCGAGCATCTTGAGAAGCTTCTCGACCTGGGCCTTGACCTTCTCAAAGGCCTTCTGGTCGTAGTTGACCATGTCCATCTTGTTGATGGCGACGATTATGTGGTTTATACCAAGGGTCCTGGCAAGGAAAGCGTGCTCCTTGGTCTGGGGCATGACACCGTCGGTGGCGGCGACGATGAGAACGGCGGCGTCAGCCTGGCTGGCACCTGTAATCATGTTCTTAACGAAGTCCCTGTGGCCTGGAGCGTCAATGATAGTAATGTACCTGTGCGGGGTCTCGAACTTGGTGTGGGCAACGTCAATGGTGATACCCCTCTCGCGCTCCTCCTTAAGCCTGTCCATGACCCAAGCGAACTTGAAGGACTTACCCTTCTCACCCATCTCCTCGAACTTCTTAATGATGTTCTCCGGTATGTTGGCGGTGTCGAAGAGCAGTCTTCCGATGGTGGTGCTCTTTCCGTGGTCGACGTGGCCGATAAACACTATATTAACGTGCGGCTTCTCCTTTGGCATTTTCAAACACCTCCAGATTTTGGTCTAGTCTCGTTGACTAGGATGGCTTTTTAAATCTTTCGAACCTCAGCCCCCTCGGGCGGGGAACCCGCCGTTTACGGGGGGGCCTCATGAGTTCCGACCCTAACTTGAGGGGTGAGTTTAAAAAGTTAACTAATCGCCTTTGAACGCGGATTGTTAAAATCTGGGCTTCTCTATTCTGGGTGGGAGGATTAGGTTGGAAACGAACTATATCCTAGAATTGAGAAAGGGAAAGGAATTGAAAAACTCACTGCTGCGGGCAGACGTCCTTCTCGGTCGGCGGGTTCGGGTCGAGGCCCTTCCTCTGGCGTATCTGCCTGATAATTTGCTGGGCCAGCTCGTTCGGAACGCGCTTGAAGCCCGCATGTTCAGTGCTCCAGAGGGCCCTTCCGCTGGTCGCACCACGTATCGCTCCCGCGAATCCGAACATCTCTGCGACGGGAGCCTCTGCAATGATAATCATGACCTCACCTTCCTGCCTCATATCGATGAGCTGACCACGCCTCTGGTTGATTTCCCTGCTGACGGCGCCCATGTACTCGTAGGGCACGTTGATAATGACCTTCTGGTAGGGCTCGTAGAGGACCGGGCCGGCCTTCATCATGGCACAGTGGATGGCAGTCCTTATGGCCGGATAAATCTGAGCCGGACCACGGTGGACGTTGTCCTCGTGTATCTTGGCATCGTGGAGCCTGACTATGACCTTCATGACGGGCTCCTTAGCGAGCGGTCCCTCATCCATGGCCATGTGGAATCCGTCAACGAGTAAGTCCATGACCTCGTTGAGGTACTGGATACCCTTGGTGTTGTCGAAGAACATGTTGCCATTGTAGACATCAACGATACCCTTGGCCATCTCGTAGTCCATGCCGAGCTCGGCGAGCTTCTTGGCGACGGCCTTCGGGTCCTTTGGCCTGCCCTCAGGAATGATACCCTCCTTGATGGCCTCGTAAATCTCGTCGGGCATGGGCTCGACGGTGATGTAGAACCTGTTGTGCTTGTTCGGGCTCTTTCCTTCAACGATTGGGCTCTGCTTTGTGACGCTCTCGCGGTAAACTACTATCGGCGGTGAAACGTCAACGTCAATCTTCCAGTCCTCCTTGAGCTTGACGAGCTTGACCTCAAGGTGGAGCTCACCCATACCACTGAGGAGGTGCTGACCGGTTTCTTCATCAATCTTGACGTGAAGCGTTGGGTCCTCCTTGGCGAGCTGTCTCAAAGCCTCGATGAGCCTCGGTAAATCTTTAACGTTCTTGGCCTCAATGGCGACGGTAACCACCGGCTCGCTGACGTAGTGGAGGGCCTCGAACGGTTCGATTGGCTCCTCGGCGACGGTCTCACCGGCCATGGCGTCGCGCAGACCGGTAACCGCTACAATGTTTCCGGCCGGGACGGCGTCCATATTAATCCTCTCGGGACCCATGTAGATACCGACCTGCTGGATTCTGGCCTTCCTCTTGCTGTTGATTAGGTAGACCTCCTTACCGCTCTTGACGGTTCCGCTCCAGACACGGCCGGTAGCGACCTCACCAGCGTGTTTGTCAATGATTATCTTGGTCACGACCATGACCATCTTGCCCTTCGGGTCACACTTGAGCATGGCCTGACCGACCTCGCTGTTTATGTCGCCCTGCCAGAGGTGCGGAATCCTGTACTTCTGGGCCTCAAGCGGGTTCGGAAGGTGCCTGACGACCATATCGAGAACCACGACGTGGAGCGGGGCCTTCTGCCTGAGTGTTTTAAGGTCACCGGCGTTGGTTAGCTCGACGATGTCCTTGAAGGTAACGCCTGTCTTCTTCATGAAGGGAACGCTGAGGGCCCAGTTGTAGTAGGCACTCCCAAAGGCGACGCTACCGTCATCAACTTTAACCAGCCACTGGTTCTTGAACTCCTCCGGGGCGTATCTCTTTATCAGCCTGTTGACGTCGGTGATTATCTTGGCGAAGCGGTTGAGTATCTCGTTCGGGCCGAGCTTGAGCTCCTTTATGAGGCGGTCAACTTTATTGATGAAGAGAACCGGCTTGACGTATTCCCTGAGGGCCTGCCTGAGAACGGTCTCGGTCTGGGGCATGACACCCTCAACGGCGTCGACGACTATAATCGCACCGTCTATGGCACGCATGGCCCTAGTAACGTCACCCCCGAAGTCAACGTGACCTGGAGTGTCAATCAGGTTGATGAGGTAGTCGTTGCCCTCGTAGTTGTGGACCATCGAGACGTTGGCCGCGTTGATTGTAATACCCCTCGCCTGCTCCTGCTCATCGAAATCCAAGACCAGCTGTTTTCCAGCAAGTTCCTCGCTAATCATTCCCGCTCCGGCGAGCAGGTTGTCGCTGAGGGTTGTCTTACCGTGGTCAATATGAGCGGCGATACCCATGTTCCTGATTCTCTCAGGCTGGGTCATCAGTTCTTTAATCTTCGCAATCATCTCTTCCCTTCTTCCCATAACACACCACCTTTAGATGAGCTTGTCGGCTTAACTTAAAAGGCCCGGTTATAAAGCTTTTCCCGGTTGAGATTTGAAGGGGCCCAGTGTCACCCAGACCACTGTGGATGACGAGGTATTTCTTCTCATTGGGTTAGTAATTCCTTCCCGTAGTTCTCCTCAGACCATACTTTTTTTGGAGTTCAGCCGAGGGGTATTCGGTGTTAATCTGGAAGAGATAAGCTTATAATTGTGAACACCGTTAGTGGTTATGGCTGAGAGGTGATGGTGGCGGGTAGGATTTCAACCGGGGTTCCTGGGCTTGACATAATGCTTCACGGGGGTCTCATTCCCGGCAGGGTTTACCTCGTCAAGGGCTCTCCCGGAACAGGGAAGACAACCCTTGCAATGCACTTTGCAATGGCCGGAGTGGCCAACGGAGAGAGCGTGTTGTACATAACTCTCGAGGAGCCGGCAGAAAACATAAGGGAAGACTTTGGGAGGATGGGCTTTGATGTCTATCATGACGAATTCACCCTCATAGATGCAACTCCAACAACGGAACACTATGTCTTGGTTGAAGACTTCTTTGAAACATTTGCAAAGAACCTCAACAAACTGACTGAATCAATAAAGGAGCAATTCCGGGTGAAGAGGTACTCAAGGGTAGTTGTGGACCCCATAACAATGCTAAAACTTGCCAGCAAGGAGGAGATGGACTACCGCAGAGCTTTTCTAACCTTTGTGAAGAGTATGATGCGCCTCAGAGTGACGGTTCTCATAACTTCAGAGCTCGAAAGAACGGACATAGAGGAATACCTTGTAAGTGGAGTTATCGAGATGAAACTCCTTGAGCGTGATGGAAAGCTGATGAGGGCAATTAAGGTAACGAAGTTCAGAGGGAGTGGATTTGATAATGTTATAAGGCCCTACGAGATAACCGAGACCGGAATGGTCGTCCACCCAGACAGAACCATCCCCTGAGGGATTAAAATGCTACCTCCTGAGGTGGAGTCCATTCTGGAGGAGCTCCGCTCCGAGAGGATACGCGGTGCCAGCTGGATGGCAAGGCGTGGGGCGGAGGCATATCTCGTTCTTGCCAGCCTTTTGGATGGAGATGAACTGAGGAAAGCACTTCTTGAACTAAGAAGGGAACTTCCAGCCGTTAATCCGACGATGGCCTCCCTATACAATCTCTCGCGCTTCATACCCGTAACAGAAAATCCCTTTCTGGTTAAATCACGGGCCGAGGAGTTTATCCATCTGATTGACGAGGCAAAGAAAACAATCGGCAACATCGGTAGCGAGCTGATTGATGACGGAGACATTGTCATAACACACTCCTTCTCCTCGGCTGTTTTTGAGATACTAAAAAGCGCAAAAAACAAGGGGGCAACCTTCCGGGTTATACTCACAGAGAGTGCTCCTGACTACGAGGGGATTGCACTGGCTAGTGCCCTTGAAAAAGAGGGAATTCCATTTGAGCTTATCACCGATGCTCAGCTCGGACTTTTCGCGGGAAAGGCCACGATTGCAATGGTTGGAGCGGACAACGTAACAAAGGACGGGGCCGTAATTAACAAAGCTGGGACTTATCTCCTAGCCCTTGCCTCTCACGACAACAACGTTCCCTTTTATGTCGCGGCTGAGAGCTTTAAGCTCCATCCCGAACTGAAAAGCGATGAGGTGGAGATACTTGAGAGGCCCTACGCGAGACAGGGTTATCGCGTTAGGAACTTTCTCTTCGACATTACTCCCTGGAAATACGTCAGGGGCATAATTACAGAACTTGGAATCCTCGTTCCGCCGAGAGAAATTTAAAGAGGGGGAAGAATCAGTTCTCCCCGACGAGCCAGAGGAGGGCGCCCTTGACAAAGGGCCAGTTGCTCTTGATGTACTTTCCGTAATAGGCATCACTCAAGGCCTTGCTTGAGCCGTAGACAACTATTCTGCCCTTTCCGAAGGTTACTGCCGCGGCAACAACGGGTTCGCTTCCCTTCTCGTAAACAATGTTCCCATCGGCATCAACCGCGTAGGCGCTCTCGTAGCCCCTGATTATCCAGATTGCATTTCCTGTAACCTTAATGGTGTCGCCGTTGTAGTACATCGTCCAGTTCTCAGGAATGAACTTGGTTATTGAGCAGTTCCTATTGTAGACTCCAACGAACGGATAGTAGGGCTTTCCACTGTTCCTGTCGTCGTCCATGAGCTCGGTCTTCTCAAACCGCACTCCCGTTCCTTCGAGGAGTACGTTGAGGTCCTCGCTCAGGTACTTGTACCAGTCGCCCGCAACGAAGAGAGCTCCTCCATCCTTAACGTACTTTCTGAGGGCGCTTATTTCATCATCGCTCAGCTTAGTCTTGGGGTTGGTGAGTATAACAACGTCGTATTCCTTCAGTTCGTCGTATGTGAGCGGGGCGTAGGTGACGTTAACTTCCCAGCCGAGTTCCTCAATGTCCTTCTGTAGTCCTGTAAAGCCGTATCTGGTGAAGTAGTACTGGCCGTGCGAGAGGTCAATGAGAACTTTGGTTATGTGTATGGTGTAGTTCGCCGTCTGATTCACTGTGGTTCCATTAGAAGGCGCGGTTATGTTTCCAGTCGTCTGGTTCGTCTGGGTCTGGTTCGTCTCATTCACCTGCGGGTGACAGAGGGGCTCGACCTTGACAAGCGTCTCCTGAAGAACTGGAAGGACTTTTTCAATCCTCTCAACTACATCTTGGGCCAAGAAGCGGGCCTTTCTTATGTGGACCATAACGGAATATGTGTAGAGTCTGTTTCCTGAAAGAAACAGTGCAGTTCTGTTCTTCATCTCAAGGAACTTGGCATATTCTGCCTTTGTGAGGTTGTAATTGGTCTCAATCCATTTGACGTCGTCAGCCAAGTCGCCGAGATTTACACCACACTTTTCGAGCTCCTGAACTGTGGCAGTGAAATTAGCGTAGAACTCGTCAAGCTGGGGCGCAATCTTCTCGTAGCCGTTTTCGTAGAGGTATGTGAGACCGTAGAACAGCCTGTATGGGTTGACATAAACCTGAACGCTCTTGGTTATGAGGTCGCTTACACCGTTTCCAACTATTTCAGCTGTAATATTATACTGGCCTTCCATCGTTGGTATCCATGTCTTAACAATCGTCTCGGTGCTCTTTGGTTGAAGTGTTATGTTCTCAATGTAGAGGGGAACGCCGTTTATCTTAAGATAGAAGGTGACGTTGGTCTCCACGTTCCCGCCGTTGGTTATACTGGCGTAGATTTTGCTTGGAATTCCAGAATAAACGGGCTCGTTTACCACAAGGGAGCTAACCGCAACGGGGACGTAATAGGATATCTTTAAAACTGGCTTGTCAAAGGCGTTTTCTCTTGAGTATATCCAAGCGTAGTTGTATATGCTCTCATTTACAAGCTTAAGAACGAAACTAAACACACTCTGCTCCGGGAATTTTGCCTTGATGTAGCTTGTAACGTTGAAGCATACCCAACCTTTGGAGAGGGTTTTGTTATCAAAAAGAACCTCCGGGGTGGGAGCGGGATTCGTGTAACTTTCCTTCCAGTCGTTGGTGATGTTGTAGATACCCACGTTCATCGGGGTTGAGAAGTATTTTATGTAGGCAACGTAAACGCACACCTCGGCGTTTGCTATTTCGGCGACTTTGGGTATTTCAGAGAGATTGAAGCGAAGATACGTGCGTTCTCTCTGATAGTAAGAGCTGTTTCCAATAGCGAGCTCATATTTTCCGGAATATTCATGATAGCTATACCACTTGTAATACTGTCCCTTGTAGATGTAACTGTAGGCGTCTGCACTTGCTGTCACGTTGATTATTTTCACAACATATTGGCCAGCGGGTTCGGAAGTAGTCGCAAGTGCAAGTTTTATTCCACCCACTGGCGCAAAAACCATTAATAGTAGTAACACAATTGCAATCGCCAGGCGCTTCATGACATCACCCGCGTATTCTTCATAAACTCCCTAAAAAGCTTTCCGGAAGCCTAATAAACAGGAACATGTTAAACCCTGCGGTGAAAAACATGTCCGTGACAACAAAAACCGGCGATGAGGGGTTGACGGGTTTATTTACTGGCGACAGGGTCGTGAAGTATTCCTCAATAATGGAGGCTAACGGAACCATAGATGAACTTGATAGTTTCCTTGGAGAGGCAATGCACTACGTTCCTAAAGAGATGTCAGGGATAATAGAAACGATACAGGTCCAGCTCTACGAGTTGATGGGCGAGCTCGCTAGCAAGGGCAAATACTCCAAAATAGGCGACAAAGAAATCAAGTGGCTAGAAGAGCTAATTGCAAAATACGAGGAAGAATTTCAGATGAGGGCCTTCGTTCTACCTGGTTCGACGATAGGCAGTGCAAAGCTTGACATTTGTAGAGCTATAGCTAGGAGGGCCGAGAGAAAGGTCGCAAAAATAGTCCTTGAGTATGGCTTTGGAAAGAACGCCCTCGTCTATCTCAACAGACTCAGCGATTTGCTCTTTGTAATGGCGAGGGTTATAGAGAAGCGCGAAGGAAAGCTTAGGGAAGTCAAGCCGACTTCCTGAACTCTTTCATTCTCTCTTCATATTTGTCCCTGAGAAGCTCCTTAACCCTGCCTTCGATGTCTTTTAGGGCCTCAATGGCACCCTCTATAGACGAGCTAACGACGGCAACGCCGAGCCCTTCCATCCTACGTATTGCTATGACCTTCTTGCCATTCTTGATAAATATTTGAAGTTCCTCCTTCTTGACTCCGAGTTCGGGAGCCTTCTTCTCGACGTAGTGGAGGATGTCCTCTATGTGGGCTCCAAGGTTCTCGTTGCCCTCGAGGCTCAGGCCATCCTGCGTGATGACCATTTCGTATATTTCTGGCTTTCCCCTGCCCCAAAGAAACGACAGTATCTTCACTGGCATCTTCTCACCCCCAAAATGGAAAGAAAATCAGTAGAGCATCTCATCGAGCTTTGGAAGGACCTTTCTCAGCTCGAGTTTCATTCTTCCAAGGTTAAGGTTCTCATCGCCGATAACTATAAGGTAATAGTCTCCACCAATTGGGTTCACGAAGGTTCTTGCGTTCTTGTATTCGAGTATGGCTTCCTTAAGCTCGCCGGCCCCAAACTGGTCCCCCATCAGCTTTATCGCGGAGACCAGCTCATGGAGAACTCCGGCTATAGCTTCCCTGTCGAGGTTCTTCTTCATGGCCGATTCGATTACAAGGCCGTCCTTGTCAACCACTATCGTTCCAATAACACCGTCTATTTCAAGCATGTCCGTTAGTATCTTTCCCATCACGAGGTCCACCGCCGCCATGGGTCCCACCCCCAAGTTTAGAAACAAAAAGTAACTTAAAAATTTTACGCTTTTTCTGGCCCGTTATCCATTTGTAGCTTCTGAATCTCCAGTTAGGATGTCCCTGTACCTTGCCCAATAGTAGAGCACCACCACCCCCATTCCTGTCCAGAGACTGAGCGAGACAAGCCACGCTGGGAACCTGTCAAGGAGAGGACCGACAGCGATTAGCCCGAAGGGACCAGCCGAATGCATGAGCACTGCCATGGCCGAGAAGACCCTCCCGCGCACCTCACTTGGGACGGCGCGCTGTATCCTAGCTGTTATTGGGACGTCTATAAAGGCCGAGAGAGTACCCCAGAGGACGTTTACTATTGCGAGGGCAAAAAATGCCGTATTTCTGGAAAAATCCGAAAAGGGGCTTATTAACCACGTAAAGGCGAGTATAAGCAAACCATTGAAAAGAAGTGCGTGAAAGAGATATCTACCAGCTTTTCTGCCGAATTTCGTTGCTATGAGCACGTTCCCTATTAAAGCTCCAACCATGAAGGCGCTCTCCTGGAGTCCAAACTGGTAGCTTGAGAACTTCAGGATTTCCCTCATGGAGTAAGGCATCAGAACGGCTCCAAAGGGCTGGGCGAATGCTATCATGAATATTGCAAAACCCATAAGCGTCCAGAGGTAGCGGTTCGAGCGGATGAAGGATATACCCTCCCTTAAGTCCGATACTACTTGAGAAAAGCCCTCAAGTTTCTTCGCCTTCCATTCGTATTTGATGAGGATTTCAAAGAGACCGGAGCCGAAGAAACTCACCGCGTTGACGAAGAGTGCTAAGGCTATCCCCCCAACCGCGTAGATGAAGCCACCGAGGGCCGGGCCAACAAGCCTTGCGAAAATGTTGAATGAGCTCGTTATGGAGTTGGCTCTCTCAAGCTCGTCAGAGTCAACGAGGTCAGGAAACATTGCGCTCGTTGATGCTCCAAAAAACGCTCCCATCGTGGCCATGACAACCTGAACAACGAGGAGTTGCTTGATTGAGAGCAGATTGAAAGCTAAAACGCCGAAGAGAAGAACTCCGCGCGCGAGGTCAAAACTGACCATCAGGTGCTTTCTGTTGTAGCGGTCTCCAACCACACCGGCGAAGGGCATAACAATCAAAGCTGGCACCATCTCAGCCAAGATAAATGCCGTCATCATGGTCCCGCTGTGCGTTTTGTCGAGAACATAGAGTGGCAAAGCGACGTCCTGAACCGCCCAGCCGAGCTGTGAAATAAAGCGACCCACTGCAAAGAGCCAGAAGTTCCTGCCAATCCCTTTTCGAGTTTCCATATGGAACCCTCCACGGAATTAGTGAATAACTCTCGCCATGTTATATTAGACAATTCGGTAATTGTTTAATCAAATAAGCTCTATTCTCACGTCCCCGTTGACGGTGCTTACTTTGACGGTAAACTCCCCCGTACCTATCACAGGGTCGTCCGGGTCTACCCCGACAAACTCAACGTCACCGTTGGCTTTCTTCGTTTCTATCCTCGCATCGCAGAAGTCCGTGAGGCGGAGAACGATATCGCCATTAACACAGCTCGCCTCCACGTCACCTTCGAGTTCCTCGATGGTAATCTCAAGTTCTCCGTTGACAGTTGAAGCTCTGAGTGGTCCAGCAACGCTTAGATGGGCCATTATCTCTCCGTTGACTGTGGAGAGCTTTTCGGCCTCGCAGTCCTCAAGGTGAATCTCCCCGTTAACCGTTGTTACCTCCTCAAAGCGCACACCTTTGGCTTTAAGCTCGCCGTTGACGTTCCTGGCGTTTACGATGGCACTCTTCGGCACCTTCAGGCTTATCTCCGCCCATCCCTCAGAGGATTTTGGGAAGATTCCGAGGACCTTCTTGGTCTTGGGCTTCTCCCTGACGAGTAACCTCCCTCCGCTCTGCTCAACCTCGACGTCCACCTCCCCGTGCAGGGTGTAGTTCACCTCAACGTAGTCGTTTTCCCAGCCCTCAATCCTGACCCTACCGTTAACTGCCGTTGCCTCGATTTCCTTGACGTTTTCAAATTCCATTGTCTTCACCCCAGATAGTCCATCAGCTCGTCAATAAGTTCCTTCACGTGCTTGTTCAGGAGCGTCCTGTTGATGCCCAAACCTTCAATGAGGCCGGCGCTCTGCTCCTCGACTATCTCCTTTGCCTTCCTTACGACGAGCCTGTAGGCCCGCTCGTCCTCTATGGTGTAGGTCTTCCCTCCTGTCCTTATCCTGACTGTACCGTCCCTTGCCGAGATTACGACGTCCCCGATGCGTATCTTAGCCCTGCCTCTCCCAACGGTGACGGAAACGTCCCCAGAGCGGAGAGATACAGAATCGCCAAGGCTTAACGTCTCGTCTCCGCTCCTGTAGGTGACCCTGTTGCCTTCTACTTCAATCAAGAACTCCTCGGTCTGAATTTTTAGCCTGTCCCCGACTTTTGTGAGCTGGAATCCGTTGCGAAGCTCCTTGATAGTGAGCATCCCCTCCGGTTTCTTAACCTTGCCATCGTGGATGTGTATCGGCCCGACTTTGACCTCCTGGCCGGTGGGCGTCTCAATGACCTCGATGAAGGGCAACTTCACGTACTCAAAGTCCTCGCCCTCGTAAACCTTGATTATTCCGAGGTCAACTGCCATTGAACCTTTCTTGACCTTCCTGTAAAGCCTGTCCGGGTCGATTAGTCTTGATGCTGTCTCAACAAAGGCCTCATCGACCTTGACTTTCTTCCCAACCTCAAGCTCTCCCCATACTGCAACTGGACTTGAGAGGACTTTCTTTATCTTCCCAAGGGGTGTGTTGGCCTCAACTTCAACGCTTCCGTCTATAACCCAACCGACCCTCTTTCCGCCGAACTTTACTGGATAGGCCTTTCCCTTTCCCCTTAATATTACATTGCCGAAGTCGGCACCGTCGAAAGAGTAGGCCTTCTTCTCGACCTTCCACTCAAGCCTATCACTCTCGGCCCTTCCCAGGAGTAGGCCGGCTATTGCCAGCACAACCGAGTAGGCGAAAGCCCTGCCCGCGAGACCGTGAAGGCCCTCCGGCATTCCAAGCCATCCACCAACGTAGAGAAAGAGGGCCGTCCAGAAGAAGGCCTTTGACAGGGCAAATATAACCCCGCTGAGTGTAATACCGAACCATTTGCCAACGCTTAATAGTTCGAAGGCGAATATCAGCGCGATTATCATGTAAACGAGGTATTCGTTGTAGTTCTCTAATCCAAGGTGGCCTTTGAAGAGCCATACTATCAAAAGAACCGCGGTGAGCTTCTTCAGGTAATCGGCGACCTTAAACCTTGAGCTCTCATCTACAAAGGGATAACTCATTCTTCCACCTCCCCAAGGGCGGTGATTATCTCGAGCAAACGCAAAAACAAACGTCCATCCGGCGATATCTCGTACTTGTCTCCTTTCCTAACCATTCTGGTTCTCGTGAGGAGTTTAAGATGATGGGAAACCGTTGGACTCTCGACGCCGAGGGCTTCTTTTATCTCCTTGAAGCCCATAGGCCTCTCGGAGAGCATCTTGAGGATTCTAATCCTATCAGGATTTGCCAGGGCCTTGAGCGTCTTCGCGGCTTTTTCCTCGTCCAGCTCAGGAAGTTCTCCGTCGCTGAGCTTCTTTCTCAACCGGGCCTTTATAGAGAGCATTACCTCGTCAACTGGATCTATGCTCTCCTCAAGCACCTCCAGCCTTTTCTTCAGCTCTTCGAGCTGGGCTCTCAGGTTTTCCATGCTACCACCAGGTACAGAGTTTTGTAGTACAATTTTATGTATTTAAGTTGTGCTGGAAGTATATAAAAACTTATCGATCGTGCAGACAAGCTCTATCAAGAACAGCACACGAGACACTAATCTAAACCAAAAGAATGGCGAGATACTACCAACGTTGGCCCTATTTGCTGTTAGCTCTCGGAAGAGAGTTCCTTTTCCAGGGTCTTTATTTCCTCATCGAGTAAGTCCCTAATCTTCATGAGCAACTCCAGGTACTCTCTGAGGGTTTCCTTATTGATTCTCCTCTCTCCTCCTCGCTCCTCAATCTTCTTTTTAAGCCTCTCGTGGTAGCTTATTGCAGTATAGAGCGAGCGGAGTGCTAAATCGTTCGACGTCCTCAGGTATTCCCAGCCCTTCTCGGTGAGACGATACTTAACGCGCCTCACCTTTCCCCTGTATTCTTCCCTCGGCTCGAGAAGGCCCTCCTCCACCATCTTGTTGAGGAGCGTGTAAAGGTTGCTGTGGCTCGGCTTCCAGATCCCAACCGTGAACTTCTCCAGTTCCTTAAGGAGTTCATAGCCGTGGGTTTCTCCCTTAAGGCCAACGATGACAAGGATTATGTTCTTCAGCGGGACCGTGAAGAGGCCTTTGAGTATTTTCCGCTCAACGTCCTTCGTTACTATCACCCCTGACATGTAAATGACCAAAAACCTTTATAAACTATTCCCTCTGATGACATGTCGGAAATAGACATGTTTAAGAACGAAGTGTTAAAAGATAACATAGGTGATTGACATGGCATGGAACGACTGGATTGTAAAGCACGCGAAGCTGATAGTTGCCCTCTGGATAGTGGTCATCGTACTGGCCACACCGCTGGCTATGAAGCTCAGCGATGTAACCAACTACAGCATGAGTCAGTTCCTGCCAAAGCACGTGGAGAGCGTTGAGGTTCAGAACAACATGAGCAAGTACTTCCCAAGCTTTGCCCAGAACGACAACATGACGTACATAATTATCACAAACATCAAACTCAACAGTCCGCAGGCAAAGGAAGCCTACGAGATTTTTAAAGCGGAGGCAAAGCCCTATGGAAGTAACTTTACCTCTTACTACGATGCCATCGATTTGCTCCACAACAAGTCATACGACATAGCACTGAACCTCACAAAAACGACGGCAAACCTTACCGAGCTGTTCTATACCTCAGCAATCAACGCAAGCAACGCATACAGGATGACCCTCCTTCAGGTTGAGAACCTCACCAACCAGGTGAAACTCCTTAACCAGACAGTTCCCGAGCTTGCAAGGGCGTATTTGGCCCTTAAAGCCAACCTTACTGTCCTCTACAACCAGAGCCTCGCCCTCAGGAAGGCACTCAACCAGACCGACATGGCTTACGTTGAGCTCCACCAGAACCTTACCAGAGCAAGTGAGCAGTTGAAGGAACTGAACTCAACGATAGCTGGCCTTAATACAGGCCTCTACAACCTGAGCGATGACTATGCCAGAACCTACCTCGGCGTTCTTGGAACCTATGATGCCCTTGTCCAGGCAGGGGCCTATGAGAGGGGACTTGACGGCGCAACGGCCCAGGCCATAGCGACCCAGCTCAACGTTCCTGTGGAGTTCGTCTACGTGGTTTACAACGCGACCTATCAGGTTTACTCCGCCTACGGAGCCGGCGCTATAACCGATGCCTTCCTGGCCAACGTCACGAAGGCAATCGTTCTGAGCCAGATTAACGACACCATGCAGAAAAACCTCGCCGAGGCTTATTCAGTTGCCTTCTATCGGGGTGTTGTGGCCTTCGACGAGCAGGCTGGAAGCAACTACGCGCTCATTCAGCTTGGAAAGAATGCGGTGCAACCGGTTGAGGAGATAGCCAGCACGGCCCTCAAGAACCTCCCGCTGGTTATTGAGAATGCCGGAGGAAGCTTTGAGGTTCCGGGCTTCGGTCAGGTTCCTGCTCAGACCTTGGCCTACATCGTGAACGTCTCGATAGGCCTTGGGAGGAATTCCTCCTCAAGTGCCCTTGAAAACGCGACCATAGCAATCGCCAAGACCCTCATGGCAAACAGCCCGCTCATGAATCTGCCTAACGCCGATGAAGTATTGAGAACCCTCCTCCTCTACGGGCCCACAAAGGAACTTGAGACTAACCTGCTCGCCAACGCCCTCGAGGAAAAGCTACCTGAGGAAGAGAAGCCCCTTGCAGAGCTCATAGCGAAGACCGTTGTGAGCTTCGACCCCGACGCCAAGGGAGTTCTGGCCAAGGAACCTGAGGTGCTCAAAAAGGCCACCGTTTCGTTGCTTGAGGAAGTTCTCAAGGAGAGGGGCGTTGAGCTCTCAGCCGATGTAATAGGGAAGGTTTACGACTCCAACGGCAACGTTGAGCCAATAGCGAGGGAAATCCTGATTCAGAAGACGGCCGAGAAGGTGAAGAACGAGAAGGTAACCGAGATTATGGTAAACGCCGTTATTAACAACAACCCGGAGGAGCTGGCCAAGGGTATTGGAGTAAAAGAGGTAGTCAAGGAAATTATCACGAGCGTTGCTGGAAAAGTTCCCGTGGACATCGGAAAGGTTGTTGACCAGATTTACGCCGGGGAGGACGCCTACCAGATAGCCTACAGTCTGTTCGAGGAAGGGGTAAACGAGAAGCTCGCCAACGTCACGGCCCCTGAGGACGTTAAGGAAACGCTCAAGGAGATACTGTTGACAGTTGCCAAGAACTACCCCATGAGCGACTCCGACATCGAGACCCTTGTCAAGGAAGAAACGGCAAAGCTAGTGGAGAAGTTTGTAAAGGAGATAAACCTCGGTGTTCCGATTCATGTCAATGCCACACAGCTCGTTGATATAGCATTTAGATTCAGGCAGGACCCGAACAAGATAACCAGGGAGGACGTTAAGCCCATAGAGGAGCAGATTTACCCGTCAATCTACAGCCTCGCAAAGGACTACATAGGCATGCTGAAGAGCCCTGACAATACGACGATGCTAATCATGATGGTTCCAAAGAGCCTCAAGAACGTTACCGACCTTGAGAAACAGACCAAATTCCAGTACGAGAACACCCTGAAGGCCAAGGAAGTCCTGCTTAAGGAGATGAGGAAGTACTTCCCGGATGCAAAGGCTTACATCAGCGGAACACCAGTTCAGACCTATGAAATGATACACTACGGCAAAGAGGACAACGCGAAGACGACGAAGTTCAGCTTCATAGGGGCCTTAATAGTCCTTTTTATTATCCTTGGAGCCGCTCTCCTCGCTACACTACTGCCGTTCACGGGTGTTGCAACGGCAACTCTAACCGCTCTCGGAATCCTCTACCTGCTCGCCAAGGGTGACGTCATAAACGTTGGAAGCTGGGCTCAGATGATTACAGTGACGACAGCACTGGGTCTCGGTATAGACTACTCGACCTACTACCTGCACAGGTTTAAGGAGTACCTTGCCGAAGGCTACGACCACAACAAAGCGGCAAGCGAGGCCTTGAAGAGGGCCAAAGATGCTGTTTTGGCCAGTGCATCAACTGACATCATAGCCTTTGCGAGTTTTATCCTTGCTTGGGAGTTCCCCATATTCAAGCAGATGGGTATAATAGCGCCAATAGCGGTCATAGTCGTCCTTATAGCGAGTCTAACCTTCATCCCGGCAATAACAGTGTTAATAGGTGATAAACCGGTATTCTGGTGGCCGAGGCACATCAAGCACATTACCGAAACGGACATCCACGAGGAGAGCAGAATAGCTAGGTGGTCAATCAAACACGCCAAGGCTGTACTGCTGATATTCCTGCTCTTGCTTGCCCCGGCAGTCTATGCCTTCGCCAACTTCAACGGAACCCATGACATAAAGCTCTTCCTGCCGAAGGACAGTGAGACATACCACTTCCTTGAGATAAGCCAGAGCAAGCTTGGAGTAGATGTCATGGGCGCAACCTACGTCCTCGTTAAGTTCAACCACCCAATCACCGACAAGGATTTGGCAACAATCAACGAGATAGTGAATGACATCGAGAAGATTAACGGCGTTAAGTACGTCTACACAGTCACACAGCCCTTTGGAAAGCCTGTCAATGCGAGCCTCGACAAGCTTAAGGCAATAGGGGGCAACAAATACATCTCAACTACCGGAAACATGGTGCTCATCGAGGTCGTCAGCAAGTACGAGGCAACAACACCACAGGCCCACCACATAGTTGAGCAGATAAGGAACCTCATGAAGGGTTACGAAGCAAGCGGGAAGATAGCCAAGGGCATGGTCGGCGGTGGAGCCGCTCTGGACCTCGACTTGAGCAACCTTATCAACAACATATTCTGGCACAGAATCCTTCCAGTAGCGCTCGTCCTGATGTTCCTGTCGCTTATACCGACACTCAGGGGAATCCCGGCGGTTATCTCGACTATGACCACAATAGGCATGGGAGTCCTGCTCAGCATAGCTATATCAACATGGCTATTCCAGAAGGTCTTTGGTCAGGAAATCATGTGGTTCCTGCCGCTGATGGTCTTCGTCGTGCTCATGGGAGTTGGCATAGACTACAACAGCTTCTACTTAGTCAAAGCTAGAGACGAGTTCGAGCGCAGGAAGCCAGATGAAGCCCTCATCGTTGCGGCTGGAACGATGGACCTCGTAGTTATTGGCCTCGCTGCGGTGCTTGCCACAACCTACGGAGCGCTGATGACCAGCTCAACATGGGGAACGAGGGAGATAGGATTCGCTCTGGCGGCTGGAGTGCTAATAACGGCAACACTGGCGGTTTACTTCCTCGGTCCGGCGATGATGAGCCTCTTTGGAGAGAAGGCTTGGTGGCCACTGCACAAGACCAAGAAGTTCGAGAAGGAGTGACGCCACAATCTCTTTATCCTTTTTGCTTTTCCCTTCGACACGCTTTTAAGCGCTAAACCGAAGCTTTCATCATGAACATCGCCGAGATGCTCGTGCTCATAGCCATTGGTTACGCCATTAAGCTTATCATAAAGGACGATAAACCCTTTGACTACCTCCGGATTCTGGTGAACGATGTCCTTCTTGCCCTGTTCATCTTCGGCAACGTCGCGAGCAAGGATTTAGACTATCTGCTCAGCATAAAGACTGTCTTCCTCTATGTCTTCCTGATAATCAGCATAAGCCTGGGTTTCTCCTACCTTTACGGCAAGTTCGTTCTCAAAAACGACCCCTGGGCCGGGGCTTTAATGGTTCTTTCGGTCTATCCCAACACGGCAGCACTCGGCTTTCCGATAGCGAGCCTCTTCCTGAAAGACATAACACCGGCGATACTCTACTCAACGACCAACTCGATGATAGTCATTCCCATAGTTACTTTCATTGCCGCCCACTATTCAAGTGGAGGCGCTAGCGTTAGGGAGAGCTTTCTCAAAGCTTTGAAGTTCCCGCCGACGCTGGCGAACCTCCTCGCGCTTGGCTTAATTATAGCTGGAATTAACCTTCCGGGCTGGTTCATTGACCCAATAAAGACCATCGGCTGGCTCAGTATTCCGCTCCTTCTCATATACTTCGGCTCAAGGATAACGCTGAGGGCTTTCGAGCTTAGAAAGCTCCTTGAGGTTGGGGCCTTTAGAATAGTGATTCCCTTTATTTTCGTTTTCTTAACACTCAGGAACGCAAGGCCTGAAATCTTTTACTCTGTCCTGGTTGAGGCAAGCATGCCGCCGGCCATAGCGGCCAACGCCATTTTAGCCCAATACAGGCTCAAGGCTGATGAGGCGATAAGCGTTACCTTTGTGCTGACACTGCTTGTCATAGGACTCTTTGTTATCCTGAAGGCTGTTCTGGGTTAAAATTTTGATTATAGAACTTTATTAGACTTCCAAAAGGAAAGGGTAATAAGCTTTCCTGCCCTATTCTCTCTTTAATGATTTTGGAGTGTGTTATTATGGGTCTGGTGGGAAAACTTAAGTCCGGTCTCAGCTCAGCCACCAAACATCTGAAAAAGAAACACTTCAAGATGACTGCGGCGGAGCTTGCTGACAACTGGGGGAAGCTAAGGGATGCTGGAAGCGTTTACTTCAGCCTTAAGAAGCACGCCCAGCCCTATGAGATTGACGAAGTCCGCAGGGACGGAGAGGGAGAGTGGAAGAAGATTGAAATCTGGTACTACGCAGAGGGCGAGGACGAGGGAGTCTACGAGAGGGAAAAGGAGAGACTCGACCCGACCTTCGAGCTGTGGATTCACCTGAGCGAGGCGCAGTACGAGAATCTCATCGAGAAGCACGGGGACTTCTTAGGCAGGTTTGAGGTGAAGTAGTGCGGAGGTAGTGCACTTGAAGGTTGGAAGGCTTTTTCTCGTTGGCTTGGTTGTCTTCCTCGTTCTGGCCGGTGGATGCATCAATTCCGGCGTGGAAACCACACACTCAAGTTCCCCAGCTGGAAACACCCAGACCATAGCTCAAGGAACGGAATCGCACCAGACAGGGGTGAGTGAAACGTCTACAACATCTACTTACGCCCACTCACTGGGAATCAAAACATACAGGTTGCTCAATCGCACGGTCGAGTTAAACGCCTCGCTCGTCCCGGATTACGTCTGGACGTGCTCCGATAAAGCGCCGTCAGTCATTGAAGGCTACTACAGCGCAGTCAGGGGTGAGAAAAACGTTTCGGGCTTCTTCGACCTTTCAGTAGTTGACGAAGGCTCGTTGGAGGAGCTTCACAAAGCGCTCTACGAGGCGGTTGACTTCAAAGACCTGAAGGTGAAAAACCTGGAGTGCTTCCCTGTGAGCACTCAACTGGTGGCGTGCAAATACTATTACTCAGCGGTCATCATGAAGGATGGCCAGCTGAAGGGCATCGAGAGAAACTACGTTACTTTCCTGTCTGGTGACAAATGTAAGATAGTCTGGACGGAGGCGGAAGGATGAAGCTCACTCCTCTCGTTCTCGCGGGGATTTTCGTGTTTTCCCTCTTCCTCACACCACAGGCGCAGTCAGCCGGGAACGGAGCGAGCCAGAACCTCGATACGGATGGCGATGGGCTGAGCGATGCCTTCGAGATTGCCCACGAAAGTTTGCCCAATAACCCGGACAGCGATGGGGATGGCCTTAGCGATAAGCTGGAGTTCTACTATGGAAGTGACCCGATGAGGCAGGACAGCGATGCAGACCATCTGACCGATGGTGAAGAGGTTCTCAAGTACGGGACGAATCCCGTGAGCTACGACACGGACGGAGACAATCTCCCCGACTACGATGAGCTTACCGGGAGGTATCTCGTTCAAGGCGTTGAGAAAGGAACCCCCAGCGACCCGACGACACCAGACACGGACGGCGATGGCCTTGATGACTACTACGAAGCGACGGTTCTCACGTACCTCTACGGCGATGAGGAGAGACCCTTCTACACCAATCCCGACTGGGACGACGACGGGATTCCTGACGGTGAGGAGCTTTACCGCTATGATGGGAGGTACCCAGCAGATGCTCTGGTTTACAACGCGGGGATGTTTCCTGCACCGAGTCCGCTCTTCAACACGCCCTACTACCTCTGCTTCCTAAGTCCTGACTGCGACGGCGACGGCTTGACAGATAGGGAAGAGCTGGAGCTTGGAACGCTCGTCTACGCCAGAGATACGGACGGAGACGGCCTCTGGGACGGCTGGGAGGTCAAGCTCGGTACGGACCCGTTCAATGCAGACACCGACGGCGATGGCCTGAGCGATTACGAGGAGGTGATGCCCCAGCTCGTGAACATGGAGCTGACGGGGGAAGTTCCCCCGTGGCTTCCGCAGAGCCCCGGTGAGGTGAAGGTCTGGGACGGTGCGAGTGGTGAGGAGATAAGCCTCTCGAGGTACATTGACTACTACCTCGTTCAGCCCGTTGAGTGGAAGTACCTTCTCTGCTCGTTGGATGAGAAAAGCTTAACAGTTCAATACGGCCTCCCGGAAGACGTTTTCAGGAAAAAGATGTTTGAACACGATGGTCAGCTCTGCTTCCTCCTTCCATCCACGAGCCCAACGAATCCCGATACCGACGGTGATGGTTTGAGCGACTATGATGAGCTTCATTTTAACTACATTTACACCTCCTACGATAGGGCCGACAACTCCACGTCCATCATAGGGGGAAACCAGATAATCCTCGACCCGACAAATCCAGACACGGATGGCGACGGAATTCCCGATGGGAGCGACCCGGTTCCTGCTCACTACGACTTCGATGGAGACGGCCTGATGGAGGACAACGCCTGCGCCTTTGCTTTGGACTGCGACGAGGACGGCGTTAGTGATAAAGTGGAAAATCGCTCGAATACAGACCCGGCCAACCCAGATACGGACGGCGATGGCCTTACCGACTGGCAAGAGCTCTTCTGGTACTACACAAACCCGCTCGTCCAAGACACCGACGGCGACGGCTTCACCGACTTCCAGGAGGTCAAAGCCGGAAGCAACCCGAACGACCCAACCTCAAAGCCTACCTCACCACCTAGCGCAGAAAAGCCCGAGTACAGGAAGGTGGACACCGCTATCAAGGAAACGCCGAGGCCAAAGGTTCACAGGCACGTTGAGTTCCTCCTGGACGGAAAGAAGATTAAACCCGACGAATTCACCACCGTGGTTGTTGATAGTAACTCGGTCAGCTTTGAGACAAAGGCCGACCCGATAAGGGTGACTTTACCTGACGGAAGCATTGAGGAATACCAGCTCACGGGAGTATCGCTCGGTGGAGACGATAAGGATAAGCTGGAGAAGGTAAGCAAGACCGAATACACGCTCAGCCTGCCGAACATCACAGAGATTGGCTTCGCCTTCGTCTCGTTTAAGGTGGAGCTTCGCTTTTCAGACGGGAGCGAAGAGAAGTCCTACACTTACGAGTTCAATATCGAGGCCCGCTATAAGGCCAAGCCCGAGGTGAAGCTTGTAAGCTCGGAGTGGCTCAACAGCACAGACGTTGGGCTTCTCTACTTCGAGTGTCATCACTGCAAGAACGTCACGATAAGCGCGCCGGGAGCTTTAATCAACGGAAAGCCCAAGAGGGTTATTGACCTCGGCTCGACGAGGCCGGTCAAGTACTTCTACGCTAGGCTCGTTCCAAAGCGCTACAAACTGCCCGGAGAGAAAGATGTTGGCACAATCCACACAAAGTATGAGAATAGCGTTGAAGTCCTTAAGACAGGTAAGGACATAGGAGTTCTAACCGCGAAAATGGTAGAAGCGAGGAGCTTAGGGGCAAAGATAACCTATGGCATGGTGGCTTTGGCGAAGGGCGTGAAAACCATCGTTGGAGGCGTCGAGGCCTTTATCCCAGAGGAAGAGGAAATGCCTGAGACTGAGGGAGTTGAGGCTCCCGATTCTGTACGCTTTGACAAGGAGGCCTTCAAAGAGGGCCTGCTCGACTGGGTGAAGGAACAGTTAGTAGACAAAACCTTCGACTACGTCACCGAAAAAGCCGTCCAGTACGCCAACGAGGCCGAGATGAGGGCTAGAAGGGAGAAGACGACCTACCACGTAACGGTGAAGGCCTGCAACGACTACTACTGCGAGGTCTATGGCTTCACGGTTTCAGGCTACGGCTATGAGTTCGGGTGACCTTTTCCTTTTTTGGGCAAACCTTTTTAAATCCCTCCTCAATTCCCAACGCGAAGGGGCGGCTGGCGGGAGCTGGCCGTCACCGGGAGGTGGTTGTATGGCGAGGATACACGCGAGAAAGAGGGGTAAGTCCGGTTCAAAGAAGCCCCCAAGGACCGCTCCGCCGGCCTGGGTGGAATACACCGCTGAAGAGGTCGAGGCCCTCGTTATAAAGCTCAGGAAAGAGGGCTACAGCACAGCGATGATAGGAACGATTCTCCGCGACCAGTACGGCATACCGAGCGTTAAGCTCGTCACAGGTAAGAAGATAACCAAAATCCTTGAGGAGAACGGACTTGCACCGGAGATACCGGAAGACCTAATGTTCCTCATCAGGAGAGCCGTCAACCTCAGGAAGCACCTTGAACAGCATCCGAAGGACAAGCATTCCAGGAGGGGTCTCCAGCTCATCGAGAGCAAAATCAGGAGGCTCGTCAAGTACTACAGAAGAACCGGGAAGTTGCCGGCAAAGTGGCGCTACGACCCGGAGCAGGCAAAGCTCCTTGTTCGCTGACCCTCTCCTTCTTCTTCCTTGGTGATGCCCCGTGGACAGGGAAGCCTTTCTGGAGAGGGTTCGCGAGGGAGCCGAGCTTATTAAGATGCACATCGAGTTAGGCCACACTATACGGCTCATCTCCCACCGCGATGCCGATGGCATTACAGCCGGCGCTATTCTGGCCAAAGCCGTCGCGAGGGAAGGTGGAACCTTCCAGCTCAGCATAGTCAAGCAGGTGAGCGAGGGGCTGATAGAAGAGCTCGCAAGGGAAAAGAGGGAAATCTACGTCTTCAGTGACTTGGGAAGCGGTTCAATAGAGCCGATTCAGAAAAAACTAGATGGAACCGTTGTTGTTGCCGACCATCATCCTCCAGAGGGCGACTTCTCGGAGGAATCGAAACTCCTCGTGAACCCCGTTCCATTCGGGGCAAACAGCGTCCGCGATTTGAGTGGTTCCGGCGTTGCGTATTTCATAGCAAGAGAGATGAACAGGAAGAACAGGGATTTGGCTTACATAGCAACGGTTGGGGCCGTTGGCGATATGCAGGAGATAGACGGCCAGTTCCACGGTTTGAACCTTGAAATCCTTGAGGACGGCAAAGACCTGGGTGTTCTAGAGGTTAGAAAGGAGCTTCGCCTTTTCGGCAGGGAGAGTAGGCCACTCTACCAGATGCTAGCTTATGCCACCAACCCAGAAATCCCCGAGATTACAGGGGATGAAAGGAAAGCCATTGAATGGCTCCGCGCCAGGGGCTTCGACCCTGAAATCCATTACTGGCAACTCCGCGAGGAGGAAAAGCGGAAGCTTCACGAGGCCTTGCTTGTGCATCTGATAAAGCACTCCGCGCCAAAGGAGGTAATAGACAGGCTCATAGGAGACGTCGTGGTAAGCCCGCTGTATCCCGAGGGCGACGTCAGGCACGAGGCGAGGGAGTTTGCAACCCTTCTTAACGCCACCGGAAGGCTGAACGCTGGAACGCTCGGCGTGGCGATATGCCTCGGAGATGAAGACGCTTACAAAAAGGCCCGGAAGATGCTCGAGGACTACAAGAGGGAGCAGATAGAGGCTAGGAAGTTCCTGATACAGAACTGGAGCATGGTTGAAGAGGGCCAACACGCCTACGTCTTTTACGCAGGCAAAAACATTCGCGACACGCTCGTTGGTATAGTGGCCAACATGGCCATCAACGCGGGCCTGGCAAATCCAGAAAAGCCTGTTGTTGTCATAGCGGACAGTGAAGAAGATGAAAACCTCGTGAAGGCCTCTGCAAGAACGACGGAAAAGGCCCTGGCGAAGGGCTACCACCTTGGCGAGGCACTCAAGGAGGTTGCCGAGAAGCTTGGTGGAGAAGGCGGTGGTCACGCAATAGCCGCGGGAATAAGGTTCCCGAAATCTAAGATAGACGAGTTCATAAAGTTTTTCAACGAGGTTCTAGCGAAGCAGGTGAAGAAGGATGGAAATTGAGGCAAACGTTGAGATACGGTGGCACTACGGCGACGAACTCAAGGCCCGGGCCATAGCTGAGGCGATAGAGGTTGACAACGAGGCCATGCCAGCCCGGCTAAAGAAAAGTTTAAATGTGCGAACCCGATGGGTTGATGGGGACGTTATAACAAAGGTTAAATACTCGGGTGAGATTGAGACACTCATCAAAGCGCTCGATGATTTGGTGTTTTCGGTCAAGGTCGCCGAGGAAATGACCGAAAAGGTGTGAATTGGAGGTGTTAAGATGGCAAGGGGTAACCCAAGGCGTAGGGCAGCCGCTACTAAGGATAAGTGGAAGATGAAAGAATGGTTCGTGATTTACGCTCCAGACTTTTTCGGAAGCAAGGAAATAGGACTTACCCCGGCGGACGAGCCTGAAAAGGTTATAGGAAGGGTAATCGAGACCACCCTTAGGGACCTCACCGGAGACTTCACTAAGAGCCACGTCAAGCTCTACTTCCAGGTCTACGACGTTAAGGGCCAGAACGCCTACACCAAGTTCAAGGGTCACACCCTCGCGAGGAGCTACATTCGCTCACTCGTCAGGAGAAGAACCACCCGCGTTGACGGAATCTTCAACATCACCACCAAGGACGGCTACAAGCTCAGAGTTATGGGCATGGTCATAGCCTACAGGAGAATCCAGACCAGCCAAGAGAGAGCCATCAGGAAGATAATACAGGACATAATCTACAAGAAAGCCGAGGAGCTTAACTTCGCGGACTTCGTCCTCCAGTCTGTTAACGGCCAGATTGCCCAGGAGATTGCCAAGGAAGCAAGGAAGATATACCCAATTAAGCGCGCCGAGATTAGGAAAATTAAAGTTCTCGCCGAGCCGGAGGCCTGATGGCCTCTCAAAATCTCCTTTTCTGGGAGTGTTCTAGTCGACATCGTTTTCCTTGAAAAGTCAGCTTCTCAAAGCAAAGAGAAGAAAATTGGGTTACTCCTCTAAGTAAACCTCCCCGGAGTCGGCATCAACCTTAACTTTCATCCCTGTCTTCAGCTTTGAGATATCTATACCGTCCACCATCGGGATTCCTGCTATTATGGCACCGGTTGCAACTATGGTCTCTGCCTCGCCCACTATTATAGCCTTTGGTGCCTTTCCGTTCTTCTTGAGAGCGTAGATTATGTAGGAGCCAACCGTTGAGCCCTTTCCCCTCGGGAAGGCCAGTATCTTCCCGGCTATGCTCTCTCCCCTTATGTCACTCTCGGCGTCGGTGACGATTCCCGTTTCCGGGTCAACGCCTCCGAGAAATGAGAGGGGCTTTTGGGACACTATCAGTTCTCCCTCGGCCTTTCCGCCGACGATTTTCCTTCCCCTAAGCTTCATAATCTCACCTCACGGGGCCTCTTTTATGAGCCTCTCGGCGTCGTCAAGCCTGACATTGAAGCCGAAGGAGCGGAAGTAAAAGGCCGACTTTCCGCTGTTGGTGGCTATCCCCCTGTACCAGCCCCTTATTGGAGACACGACAAAGCACGAATCGGATATAATCCGGCCGTTGTAGCGCTCTATAATTTCAGTGTAGCCTAGAGCATCGGCGAGCGCCTTCACTGCCCTACTCGCGGTGATGAAGAGCGGTATTTTGAGTGGCCTTCCTCTCATCTTTAAAAGTTCGGCTATCCCTTTTACCTCTTGAATTGATGCATGAGGACAACCAATTAGAATCGTGTCTATGTCCCTCCAGTCATCCCGGAACTGCTCCCTAACGGCTTCAATATCTTTTTCCTCAACGGTTATGGTTTCCAAACTATCGTCTATCGCATCCCTGTATTCAGGTGTCTCGTTCTCGACGTGGTAGAGGGCTATTGAACCCGTTGCCGCCATTGAAGCGCCGAGTTCTTTGAGGTAATCTGTGCTCTCCGGCATGAGGCCGGTTATGTAGGGCACGTCGTTGCCAAGGGTTTTTCCTAGGTGGTAGCCGAGTGCCGAGTAATCAACGAACGTCTTTACCCTTGCCTCAACCCTCACCCTCACAGTGGCTTTCCTGTTCTCCTCGAGGTGGAGCCCGTATTCAGGTGTTTTGCCAACGATGGCTGAGGCGAGGCTTGAAGGTCCTCCCTCGCGGTTGGTTCTGGCACCTATTACAGAGTTGGCAAAGCTTACCGCCGAACTCTCGCTCCAAGCTACGTGGTCGCCGAACTTGGGCAGGTTCGCCCCGTAGTAGGGCGTGCACGTTGAGGTGACCTCTATCCCCATGGCCCTGTAAAGGTCCAGGACTTCCCTCTGCTTTTCCATGAACTCCTCATTGCCTATCCCTGCCGGGTTCAGCGTTGTATGGACACTCACCTTTGCTCCAGCGTTTACAAAGTCCCTCAGGAACTCAAGGCCAGCCTCTCCAAGGTTCTTGTAGGAAACACCGGCAATCTGTGCACTCTTTATCGGAATGAGCCTTTCGGCACCGTAAATATCCCCGAGTGCCACTAGTATTTCCATCGCCTTCTGGAGCGCGTAGCCGTATTCCCCAGCTAGAATGAGCTCCTCTTCCTTTGTCAGGTACATGACACCACCGAACCAAAAACGACGGGAGGGAATATAAATCCCGCTCCGAAAGATTTATAAAGTCTCCCCGAATGACTAACTAACGGGTCGAGCAGCGGGGTGGGGCAGCTAGGAGTGCCCGCCGGGCTCATAACCCGGAGGTCGGAGGTTCAAATCCTCCCCCCGCTACCAGATTTCTTGGGCGCTTTTGTCCCCTTGACCTTCTGCCGGTGCCCTTTTTAACCCTTCGAGCCACTTCTTAACGGTGGTTCCTATGGAGCGCGTCGTTGAGATTCTTAGGGAGACTCTGGAAATACCCTCCCCAACCGGTTACACCAAGGAGGTTCTCGCCCACATCGAGAGGAAGCTCAACGAGGCTGGAATAAAGACGTATTACACCAACAAAGGAGCTTTAATAGCGGGCAACCACCCGAAGCCCGAGCTTGTCATAGCGGGCCATGTTGATACGCTTGGAGCCATGGTGAAGGGAATCCTGCCAGATGGACACCTGAGCTTTACAAAAATCGGTGGACTTCTTCTCCCGACGTTCGAGGGAGAGTACTGCACGATAATCACCCGCTCTGGGAAGCGCTATAGAGGAACGCTCCTCCTCAAGAACCCGAGCGTCCACGTCAATAGGGAAGCAGGAAAGAAGGAGAGGAAAGAGGAGAACATGTACATCCGCCTCGACGAGCTCGTCGAGAAGAAGGAAGACACCGAGAAGCTCGGCATTAGACCGGGGGATTTTATAGCCTTCGACCCGAAGTTCGAATACGTCAACGGCTTCGTCAAGGCGCACTTCTTGGATGACAAGGCGAGCATCGCGGTTATGATTGACCTGCTTTTGGAGCTTGGAGCAGAGAAACTGGAAAAGCTCCCTGTGGCCTTCTTCTTCTCACCCTATGAGGAGGTCGGTCACGGGGGTTCCGCCGGCTATCCCTCCAGCACTAAAGAGCTACTCGTTGTGGATATGGGCGTTGTCGGCGAAGGCGTCTACGGCAAAGAAACGGCCGTCTCGATAGCGGCAAAGGACTCAACCGGTCCCTACGACTACGAGATGACTACCAGACTGATAGAGCTGGCCGTGGAGAGAGACATACCGCACGTGGTTGATGTGTTCCCCTACTACGGCTCCGATGGTTCTGCAGCATTAAGGGCCGGCTGGGACTTCAGGGTTGCTCTCATCGGACCCGGTGTCCACGCGAGCCACGGTATGGAAAGGACGCACGTTAAGGGCCTCCTCGCAACTAAGGAGCTGATAAGGGCTTACATCGAGAATAGGTTTGGGCTTTAAGTAATTGTTTACCTTTTCCATTCATCTCAGAACTCTATAAGCGGACTTTTGAGCCTCTGGTACTTCTAACATAACTTTCTGTTTCCATTTGGCCATATCCTATAATCGAACCACAATCCCGAGCTTTATTTTTGGAATTCAAACTAAAATCCGAAGATTGCACATATCTGATTATTACCGACACAAATTTGGTTTATTTTGCAAACCAAAGGGTTTTAATACACGTATTGTGTGAGTTGGTTATACAAACATGATTAATAAGCGAAAAGCTGGTGGGTATTATGGGCACTGAAAGTGACAATTTTTCAAGGTTTGAGGGATGGAGCCTCGACCCTTTTGGAGAGCTCCAGAAGCTCTGGAAGAGCATAACTGAGGGAGTCAATCTGGGCGTGCCTCACGTAGTTGGTAGGGCTACTATCAGTGAGGGCAGGATATCAGGCCTTGAGATGGAAGTGATACTCCACAGTGAGGAGAAGGAGTACTCCTTCAGGGACGGGAACGACGTTTACTTCATGGTGCCCGCCAGGCCTGCGGAAGGGGTTGAGGGCATCTACGTCGGAATCCATAGGCTACTGAGTGATGCAAAATGAAGAGGAAGAACTCTTCCGTTTCTGTTAACGCTCCAAAGGAAGCCGTTGAGGCTGTTCTTGAGGACCTTCCCTCGTTCATAACCAACTGGCCCTATGTGGTTAAGGTGAGCACAAGGAACGGGGTGAGCGCGGAGATAATGCTCCCCAGGTTCGTCTTCAAGTTCAGGGACACGTACCAGTTCGATTATCACACCGACTACAACAGCTACATCTACGACGGAACTGGAAAGAGAGGCCATCTAGTCCTCCTCGTTACCCTTAAGGAGTGGCAGAAGAGTACCAGTGTCGAACTGGAGCTTTCCTATCAGGGGAAAGGCAAGTTCTGGCTCGGGAAAACCCTCCAGGACTTTGTGGACAGGATTGGAAAGTCCCTGAAAGAGCTGGCGGAAAACAGGCCCGTTTCTGAGGAGCTGAAGGTTCCAGCCGGGAAAGAGCACGGGTTTATCTCGGAGCACGTGGACTTCTCGGACCCGATGAGCGTTGCCAACTTCCTCGCCAAGTCCCGCATGGTGCACGGTGGGCTTCACATCATCGGAAAGAACGGCTTCTTCGACCTCGTTGGAGAACTCCGCGCTAATGTGAAGGACAAGATTCTCTACATCTCGGGGATAACCAACGATGGAACCAAGTCCTTCAAGGTTCTGCTCGAGGGGAGCAGGATACTCGCCATCGAATACAGGGACGAGAACGGGCCGAAGGCCCTCAAAGTCCAGAACGAAGCTGATGCGCGGGCGGCTGTCGAGCTGGCCTCGCTGATAGAGGGAGCGTTTATGGTGAACGTTTGGGTTCCGGTTGGGGGTGTCTGAATGATAAGGAACATGAACAGCTACCCGCTCTACGACGACGGGGAGCACAAGGTATTCTGGCTCGGAATAGAGGAGAGCGAGGACGAGAAGGGGATTCTCACGAACCAGTATCTGGTCGTTGACGGAAGCGAGGCAGCTCTGATAGAGCCTGGCGGATTCTTCGTCTTCTCCAGGGTTCTTAAAAACGTCTCCTCGATAGTTCCTCCGACCCAGATAAAGTACCTCATGTACTCGCACCAGGATCCCGATGTTGTGGCCGGGCTGAACCTCTGGTTCGAGTACGCCCCGCTGGCGAAACTCGTTATCTCTGACCTTTGGGTTCGCTTCATCCCGCACCTCGCGGTTCTCAGCGCGGGAAGGACCATCGGAATCCCTGACAAAGGAGCCGACTTTAAGCTCGGGAAATCTATCATCAAAGCAGTTCCAAGCCACTATCTCCACAGTCCAGGCAACTTCTCCTTCTACGACGAGAAGAGCGGAATCCTCTTCAGCTCGGACATAGGTGCGGCGGCCTTCACGGACGGGGAGTGGTACCTCTTCGTGGAGGACTTCGACGACCATCTCCGGCACATGGAGGGCTTCCACAGGCGCTATATGAGTTCCACAAAGGCGCTGAGGGCCTGGGTGAGGCACGTCAGGAAGCTGAAGCCGAAGGTCATATCGCCGCAACACGGGGCGATTTTCAGGGACGAGCACGTCGGGAAGTTCCTCGACTGGCTGGAAAACCTTGAGGTCGGGATAGATGTTTTTGAGAAGGAGTTCTACGGGGAGTGATCCCAAAACTTTAAATATATTTTTGTGCAAATTATTTCCATGAGAATAATTCAAAGGAGAATAGAACTTAAGGCCCTGGAAGGTCAGGGCTGGAAGATGCTTTATGGTAGAAGGAAGACCGGGAAAACATTCCTCGTTCAGAATTTCCTCGATTACGACGAGTTCTTCTTTGTGGGCAGGGATGGTGTGGTTTACGACAGGACAAACGGGGGGACGATGACAAGCGCCGAGTTCATTAACCTGTTCCCAAGATTCTTAAAGAGAGGAAGGGTAGTGGTTGACGAGTTTCACCGCCTTCCAAGTAGATTCCTCGATGTTCTACACGCGTATTCCGGAAGGGGAGAGCTCATCTTGGTTACCTCTACCCTGTGGCTTTCAAGGAGGGTTCTGCTCAGTAAAGAAAGTCCGTTGCTTGGAATAGTCACACCGGTCAGGGTTGGTCTGATAGACGAGAGGGAAATCTTGGTGGAGCTTTCCAGGGAGCTGGGAGGAAGGGAGCTCGTCGAGGCATCTGCCTACCTCCGCGAGCCACTTCTCATCCAGCCGTACAGACCCTCCCTGAGAGAGTTCCTAACCGATTACCTTTTCTCCGCGGGTTTGATGATAAGGGAGTTGATAGGGGAGACCTTCACGGAGGAGGTGAAGGAACTAACCGCGGTCTACGAGGTGATAATGAAGGGGATTGCCGACGGAAAGAGGACGAGCACCGAACTTTCGTCTCTCCTTTATTCGCGGGGTCTCATAGAGAAGGACAACCCCGGGGTTCTCCAGAGGTATCTGCTGATCCTGACAGACATGGGGATACTCAGAAAACTTCCCGTGACTGGTAAGAGGAGAAGGAAGTTCTCATATCAGCACTCGTCACCGCTCCTCGACCTGCATTTTTACCTGGAAGAAAAATACGCATACACCGAGCTCGAAACCCCGAGGGAATTCATAGCGCGGGCCGTTAACGAGAAGGTTCCAAAGGCGGTGGAAGGCTTTGTGGAATCCTTGCTGTCGAAGGTCTATGGACTGAGACCAGTTAGGATAGAAAAGCCGAAGCTTGAGCTTGACATCGCCCTCCAAGGCTTTAATCGGCTGGAGCTCGTTGGTGAGGTCAAGTGGAAGAAGCGTGTTAAAAGGGAAGAAGTCAGGAGGCTAGAAGACAGACTCGGAAAATTCAAATGCAGAAGGGTCCTCATCGTGCCATCGGAAGACGTGCTCGAAAAGAAACCCGAGGACATCGAGGTCCTAACACCCGAGGAGCTCTTGGAACTAGCCAGGGAGAGCCTCAAAAATATGGAGAGGAAGTAATCACTCAATCTTCGCCCCGCAGACGGGACAGAACTTAGCTCCCTCAGGAACTATGTGGCCGTTGGGACAGCGCTTGATTTCGTGCCCGCAGTAGGGACAGAAGCGCGCTCCAGGTGGAATTGGCTTGCCACAGTACGGACAGATTTCCTGCTGGCCCTGCTGTGTAGCTGGAGCGGACTGCTGTGGCCCCCCAGGTGTTCCGGCATAGGGTTGAGCTGGTTGTGCCGGCTGGGTCGGTTGCTGGAAGAGCTGAGGAACTAGGACCATCCCGGTTCCCATTCCTGCCCCGGGGCTCTTTCCGAGTTCAGCAGCGACTTGCTTTACCGTGTCCATCTGCATCACTGCCTGAGCGTTGCCCGTCTGCATGAGCCAGAAGAGCCTCTGGCGCCACTCATCGGTGGTGTTGACGCCCTCAATTTTCACATCTACCAGCTCAAGGCCGAGCCTTCTGAAGTCCTCCATAAGCTTTACCTTAACTTGGGTGCTCACCATGTCAAGGTTCTGGAAGAGGTCAACTATTGAGTAAGTGGAAAGGTGCTTCATCATGCCCTCGTTGAAATAAGCGCGAATGAACTTTGTAACGTCCTGAGCGTCGTAGAGGCTTTGCCCCCCGACCACCTCGGTTATGAAGAGAACCGGGTCGGCAACCTTGAACCAGTAGACGCCGTAGTACTTGACCGGAGCCAGCTCCCTCGTCTGGGTTTCTCCTCCGTATCGTCCCTGGAACTGCTTGGTGCTGACGAAGATTATAGTGGCCTTGAAGGGGCTGTTGCTCCCCCCTACGAGCTTGTAGAGGAGTGGCAAGTTTTGCGTCGTTAAGGTATGCCTTCCCGGGCCGAGGACGTCGTAGATTTTTCCGTCGCGCATGAAGACCGCTACCTCGTACTCGTGGACTATCAGCTGGGCGCCCCACTTTATGACCTCGTTCGGATAGCGCCAGATTATCTCGTCTTCCCCAGGGTTGACCCATTCTATCACCTGAACCATATTACTCACCCACCGCGAAGCTCATCCTCTGGCTCAAAACCTCTTCGAAGTTAACGAGCTTGTCGTCGAGGTTTAGCACAGCTATTCCAATGGACTGGGGGTTTGCAACCTGCGCGTTCAGGTTCTTAGCCTCGTTGAGTATCCCCTCAGCCAGCTCAATCATCTTGGCGTCGTACTCTATGAGCCTCTTTATCTCCTCCTCCCTGAACTTAATCCTGTCGAAGTAACCGCGGTAGCCGGCCTCCGCATGTCTGACCCTGCTCTCAAGCATCATAAGCTTCTTCCTGAGGTTCTCAATGGCCATAAGTTGCTGGCAGTTTACCATCGCGCACCTTTGAAGTGCCCTCTCCATTTCCCTCTTGGCCTGGCTGAGTATCTCCGCGACCTTGCCCCTGATTAGCCTGTCGTCCTCCCTCAAAAGTTCCTTCTTCTTGTATCCGTGGAAACCGGGAATCACGAGCTCAAGCTTTTCAACAATCGAGGTTTCCTTCCCCATGTTATCACCTCAAATCGGCTGGAAGTAAAGGTTTCCGGAGCGACCCTTCATGACACCGCTTACTATCCTCTTCTTCACGGCACCCTTTGAGCCTATCCCCCAGGCCCCGGCAATGCCCGGGATAACTCCCCCAAGAATTCCCCATGGCGTTCCAAACATAGCTGAGGCTATTACACCCAGAACCGCCCCCGCTCCAACGACGCCCATCGCTAGGGCGGTTGCCTTCTTCCTGGCCCCGCTCTCCAGCGGGTACTCCGCGGAGATGACCCTCCCATCGGTTCCGTCAACGTAGCCCCAGTATTCTTTATCTCCGTACTCGTAGCGAAGCTCCCAAAGGGGGTAATGAACTAAACCGAGGTAGCGAACCTCGAGCTCAAGTTCCTCCTCGCTTATATGCTTGTCCTCCTGACTTCCCTCTCCCTTCAGGGCGTTTATCAAAGCCACCCTCGCCAGCTCCTCCGCCTCTTCTCTCGACACCTCGGGCTCGTAGTAGTGGCCTTTCTTCACGATGTCCTCGTTGAAGAAGACCTTCCCCCTAATCGGGAAGGGATAACCTTGAAGGAGGCTCTCGAAGGGAGAACCCGCCGGAATTCCCATGAACTGGACTTCCTCAACGCTCTCCCATCTTCTGCTCCTCCCATGGAGGTAGAAGAAGTAAACCGGAACCCAGTGAAGTTCCTTTTTGGTTATCCTCGCCCCCGTTATGTCCGCCGGAGCACCGTACTGCCTTGAGAGGAACTTGAGGAGAACTCCGCCTGCGTCTTTTTTCATCGGCGGGAAGAAGAAGTGTTCACCAGTCTTTTTGGTATGAACGTGAAACGTCGTTCCGCAGTAGGGACAGGTTGCCACCTCAACGGTATCGGGAACTTTGAACTTGGCCGAGCAGGTGGGACAGGTGACCTCCACTTCAACCACCCCTCTCGACGCGCTGGCCTTCGAGGACTTTAAAACCGAAGTAACCGCTCAGAACTGAGCCTATTCCAAGGGAGAAAGCCCCTATGCCCAGGTCGTTTACTCCCGCCCCGTAGGCAACTCCAAAGGCCCCAATGAGAAGCCCAAGCACTACACCGCCGAGGTACTCGGCCCTCCTCAGGGTGGACATGGGTTCGGTTGATGCCACCCTCTTTCCGTCCCAGCCCGAGAAGACCGAATGGTATATCGAGTTCTCAAACTTGTAATAGACGGTCCACATCGGCAGGAGCACGAGGCGCGTGTAATTAGGTTCCCCTGCCTTTACATCGAAGAGGTCTATCCTGTCAGCCTTCGCGGAATAGCGGTTCCTTATGACGTCTATCGCGTCTTCCCTCATCATCAGCTTCGCCTGCTCCTCGTCCATCTCGGTGTTGAGTATCTCAAGCTTGAGCCTCTCCCACTGGCCCTCGTCGAGGTCGAGCAGGCGCTTCTCCTCGGGATTTGTCTTGGAGTAGTGTTTTATGATGTCGTCAACGCCGAAGCTCGCCACCTGTCTCCTGGCGGGTCCTATCAGGTGAAGCGTCTCATCAACGTGGTCGTGATAGTGCCTCTCGACGGTGTGGCATCTAGTCTCGGTTTTTCCCTCGCTGTCGGTGTAGGTGTGGCACTCCTCCTCAAGAACCGTATACTCAACGTCTCCCTCGACGTGAACGTCCCCAACCCAGTAGGGAGCGTAGTGGCCTTCGATTTCCACTATTTGGATGGAGTCCTTAATCCGCCTAAGGTCAAAGTCCCTCTCAACGGTTCGCCAGAACGCTTCCGCTATCTGGTTTTTGTTCATTGATGGAACGATGAACATGTCCTCCGTCCTGAGGTTTCCGGTGATGTGGTTCGGAAAACCACAGTAGGGACAGACGGCAACGATTGTCTCGGGGGTCACCTCAAGGGGCGCCCCACAGCGTTCGCACTTATATGCCTCCATAAACATCACTCATTTACCTAATGTTCACATTGTATTTAAGGATGTTCTTTTTGGGAGTTTACTGTCCCTAAAAAGGCGTTCGATAAGCTCAACGACCCTCGGAACGGCATCCTTGACTTCATCGCTAAGCTCCATGCCGAGGTCTATCTCCTTTGCCACGATGCCTACGAAGTGTATCTCGGCCCTTTTTAAGCGCTCATCGAGCTCCATCAAAAGCCTTAACCCCTCGATAGCCCCCATGAAGTGAGCACTCCTTATCTCCGCCTTTAGTTTTTCAAAAACTTCCTCCCCCCTCAGATGAACTATTTCACCCGCTTCAAGCTTATCGCTGAGTATTGCATCAACTATCACAATCCTGTCCTCTCCTTTGTAGTGGTTGGCCAAGAGGAAGACGTCGGTTCCGGCTTCGAGAACGTTGTAGCCCCTCTCCTTGAGAACCCTGCCAACTTTAAGTCCAACTCCATCGTCCCTCATGAGTTCGTTTCCGAGGGCGAGAACCAGTGTCCTCATACATCTCCCCAACTGGGTTCCCCCCCGATGTTTATGAAGTTTTATCAAAACCCTTATAAATACAACTGATAGTCGTTATAATGATATTAAAGAAATTTGTGAGGGATGTTCCTATGGTAAAGAAGATTGCTTCCCTTGTTCTTCTCCTGGCTGTTTTCTCAGCCGGGTGCCTCGGGCAGGCTGGAAGAAACTCATCGACTTCTCAGAGCTTTTCCCTCAACGTTACGGAGGTTCCGTTTAAAGTCCCCATCAACATAACGGCCGTAACGGTTAACGTCACAGCAGATTTCATAGGCTACCGTCACCTAATTGTTCACTACTCGTATCCAGTGATATTCATAAAGGTCGGTGAGACCGTTTACAACGTCTCGACTTTCAGGCTCTCAAATGATGTATACATGGTTCCCACATACATGATTCCAGCTTATGAGTACAACGAGTCCCGCGAGCCCCTTTCACTGACGGCGTTCCTCAACAACGGCTCTATCGTTCTTCTGAATATTAGGGTCTCAGGAGTCCCCAACAGAACCGTTGATATGACGGTCAACTACGAGGTCGAGAAGAACGGAACCAACTACATTGTGAGACCCCTTAGCTGGTCCGTGAAAAAGATAGCCCTGTGGAACGAGATGTTCAACGTTACAGTGAAGTTGCGCGAGCCCATGCAGATTGCCAACGCTCCCCAGGTTGAGTTTATAAACGGAACGTATGTTCTGCCCAACGTCTGTAAATCCAAGAGCGGGGACATGGCTATCGTTTACAGGTACTCAATAGGGGACGTTTACATCGTTGGGCCCACAGGAGATGGCTTCGTTGGCAAGGTTTACTTCCCCTGCGAGAGAATGACTGGATGATATTCTTTTTTGTTTTTTGTTCATACGCCTAACAACTGGATTCCCTCTTCTTTCACCGGGATTTTAAAATCATCATCGAGCGTCGCCAGGGAAAAGTCGTGCTCCATGCAGGTCGCCAGGATTAAGGCGTCTTTCGGGAGCATGGCGTATTTCCTAATGAGGTCTCTGGCTATCAGAGAAGTTTTCTCACCGAGCTCCACAAAGGCGTATTCTTCAAGGGCTTCAAAAACAAGGTCAAGCTCTTCAGGTAGCTTTTCAGGCTTTCCCTTCAGGCTTCTCAGAGATCACCGGGATAGAAGCCGAGAAGCAGATAAACGACCTCACTGAAGACTATTGAATTAATGAAGAGAACTACATCTGAGTCCATTAAACGCAGGATGATGTCCTTGGCTTTGGAATTTCCCATGAAGTGCTCAAGGAGAATCTAGGTATCGAGCAAAACGCCCTTTATAAATCTCCCCCTTCAGTTCCTTCCACGTTTTTTCGGTCTTGATGATTCCAAAGAGCTTTTCCATTTTTTCTTTAGCCCCTCCCTGTTTCGCAGGTATTTGGCCATCTCCTCGACCTCTTTTTTGAAGGTTTCCTCATAACCATCGGGAACGACGACTGATTTTAGTTAATTTAAAGACCTTAAAAAAAAGTTGAGAGGTCAGAGCTTTGCAACGTGCACCGAACAGGAGATGCACGGGTCATAGGCCCTTACGACCATCTCAGCCAAAAGCTTCAGCCTCTCTGGGTCGTCGTTGTAGTGCTTCTCGGCCATCATTCTGACATGCTCCTCCATCATCGCTAGGTTGAAGGCTGTTGGTGTTATGATGTCCGCGTAGGAAATCCTTCCGTTCTCAACTTTGAGAGCGTAGACGAGTATTCCACGCGGTGCTTCCGTGGTAGAGACGCCAAAGCCGTCCCTAATCCTTACCTCGTCTTTGGCTCTGAAGGGCCATTTGGCGAGGGCATTATCAATGAGGTCGATTCCGCGCTCGATGAAGTACACCAGCTCCAGCGCCTGGGCGAGGTTATTAGCGAAGGGATTCGTTGGGCGGAGCAGGTCTCTGTGGCCCTCGTAAAGTTCCTTAGCTTTCCCGTAGAGGAGACTCGAGTTATTGACGACGCGCGATATGGCTCCAACCATGAAGGGCTTTTCGTGGTAGTGAGAGTGTTTCGCAAAGCTGTGTTCAACAACGAACTCCTTTATGTGCTCCCTATACTCTTCACTCGGGAACTCGTTGCCGTCGCTAGCCTTTATATAGTCGCCGTAGATTCCGTAAGCGTTGTCCCTCGGTTTTACCGCCAAGTGGGTTATCGGCCCCTCAACTTCCTCGTACTGCTTAAGATTCGCGAACAGCTCGAAGGTGTATTCCGCTTTAGGTAAAGCTTCCTTCAGGCGCTCCTTCATTTTCTCAAGAATGCTTTTGTCGGGAAGCTTTCCAAAGCCACCTAGGATGACGTTCTCCTGGTGGATTGCCCTTGAGCCAAGAACGTCCATAATCCAGCTTCCAAGATTTTTAAGCTCTAAAGCTATGCTTATCTCCTTCTTGTATTCCTCAACCATGTGAAGTGGCCCGGAGTAGCCGAGGTAGTCGGGCAGAACGAGGAGGTAGAGGTGAAGCGCGTGACTCTCTATCATATCGCCTATGTAAAGAACTTCCCTTAAGGCCTGAATCTCCTCGTGTGGAGTAAATCCTACCGCTTTCTCGGCCGCTTCGACCGCAGTCAGCTTGTGGGCGGCGGAACAGAAGGAGCATATCCTTGGATAAACCGCCAGGGCCTCCTCAAGTTTTTTGCCTATGGTTATTGCCTCGAAAAACCTTGGCCCCTCGATGATGTTGAGCTTGACTTCCTTGACGCCGTCCTCTCCAATCAGTATCTCAACCCCGCCTTTGCCTTCCACTCTCGCTATGTGGTCAACGGTGATTGGGAGGTAGAGATTTTTCATGCTCATTCTTTCACCCCCTCGAATATCTTGTTAACCATTTCCTCGACCTTTGGATTGTGGGCGTTGAAAATCTTCATTCTCTCCAGGATTTCTTCCTTGGTCAGGCCCTTCTCCCTGAAGACTCTCGCAAGCGAGTCGAACCAGGCAACGTCGTAGCCTATCGCGCCCCTGCAACCGATGCACGCTATACCGTAAGCAGGACAGCGGGCGTTACACCCGGCCCTTGTTATCGGGCCGAGGCAGGGCTCACCCTTCTCTAGGAGCACGCACGGATTTCCGTTCAGCCTGCACTCAAGGCAGACTGGGTAGTCTATGTCCTCCGGCCAGGAACCTATCAGGAATGTCCCGAGGGCGTAGAGGAAGTCCCTCTTCTCTGGTGGACAGCCGTAGATGTTGTAATCTACCTTGATGTATTTCGAGACCGGCTCGGCCATTTTGGGCTGGAACTTGACCTTGGCATCGCCGTAAACCGTCTTCCAGAGCTCCTCAAGGGGTTTATCCTTTTCCCAGCTCTGAACACCGCCCTGGACTGCACAGGAACCGACGGCCACCACTATTTTAGCGTTCTCCCTGATTTTTTTCACCAGCTCAACCTCTTCCTCCGTTGAGACGCTTCCCTCGATGAAGGCTATGTCAACTGGCTCATCCTCGACGCTGTTTCTGTCAAGCATGTACCAGCAGACGATTTCGGCGTTTGGAATAAGTTGTAGGAGCTCATCCATCATAGCCAACTGGAGCTGACAGCCGTAACATGAGGTTAAAGCGTAAAACCCAATGCGGATTTTTTTCTCTTCCATAACCACCACCTCAGTCGAGCAGGCCGGGCGTTGAAACTATATCGAAGTAGCCGAAGACGGGCCCGTCTTTGCAGACGTACTTCCAGCTCGTGCTCGTTCCGGCAACGCAGTGGCCACATTTTCCGATTCCACACTTCATCTTCCTCTCTAGTGTTACGTAGATGTTCTCCGGCCGGTAGCCGTATTCTATGAGGGCTTCAAAGACTGACTTATACATCCTCGGGGGACCGCAGATGGCTATGGCCGTCTTCTTCGGGTCGGTGTTTGCCTCGGGGATAAACTTCTGGGGCCTGCCGTGTCTCCCGGGCCAGTCTGGGTCTCTGGTTACGCTCTGGATTATTTTGACGTTCTCAGCTTCCGCCAAGTCCTTCATTGCCTCAAGCTCCTTGTAAAAGAGCAGGTCCTTACCGTAGCGGGCGGTGTTGATGAATGTTATGTTGCCGTACTTCCAGCGGTTATCCATCGCGTAAAGGAAAACGCTCCTCAGTGGAGCCGTTCCGAGGCCCGCGGCGATAAGTAGCAGGTCCATACCCTCCCATTCGTCCACAGGGAAGCCGTTGCCGTAGGGGCCGCGAACTAAAACCGTATCTCCGGGCTTAAGCCTGTGGACGACAGTTGTCACCCTTCCCGCTTTTCTGATGCACAGCTCAAAGAATCCCCTTCTCATCGGCGAGGAGCAGATGCTTATTGGCACCTCCCCAACGCCGGGAATGGTCAGCTGGACGAACTGGCCCGGCCTGAAGACCCACTTCTCGGCTATCTTCGGGTCCTCAAAGCGGAACAGGAAGAGCTTTTCCTTTTCCGTGAGTTTGTAAACTTTCAAAACCTTAGCTCTGTGGAGGGCGTAGGGGTTATCGTCGGGCATCATAATATCCTTGGGCACGACCTCGCTCATACGTCCTCACCCCTGATGTTTTCTGCATAGGCAAAACCTTTCTTCGGAATCTCCTCGGCTATCTTTGTCGGACAGGAGCGCTCCTCAAGGCCGAGAATGACACGCAGATTCCTCACAAAGCTAATCCCTGCTGGACAGAATGCCGTACAGCGGCCACAGCCGACACAGAAGCTTAGACCGAGCTTTTCGTTGTAGGAGTTCTTGCAAAGGTAGCGGTTTCTAAAGCGGTCCTTTTTGGTTGGTCTAAAGTTGTGACCGCCGGCAACTAAACCGTGACTTCTGAACTGGCAGGAGTCCCAGCGCCGTTCCCTATAGCCTGTAACGCCGTCGAGGTTTACGATGTCCTGCACCTCATAACAGCGACAGGTGGGGCAAGTGGTATTGCATATTCCACATGCCAGGCATTTCTCGCTCTCCTCATCCCACATGGGGTGCTCCATTTCGAGCTCAAGGAGATACCTCAGGTCACTCCAGTCCTCGTGGTACCTGAAGGCCTCGCTTCTCTTCCTCTCGAACTCCCTGAAGGCGCAGATGTCCTCGGTGGTGACCTCTTCAAAGAGCTCGATGTTCTTGTCAACTATTCTGTGACCTGTGGGGGTTCCAACCCTGACCAGCCAGCCGTCGGGGAGCTCGTGGAGGAAGAGGTCGAAGCCGTCGTCGGCAAAATCGGTCTCCCTTAGGTTGCAGAAGCAGTACTCATCTGGCATGCAACTTATCCCGATTATGATTCCCTTCTCCCTGCGAACCCTGTAATACTTGTCGGGAAGCTCATCGAGATAAACTGTGTCGAGTATCTTAAGCCCGAAGATGTCGCAGGCGTGGACGCCGAAGATCACGAAGGGTTCAACGTCTTCTATGGTTTCCCTGTACTCCGGCTTCCCCAGGTCGAACTCGAAGAGCTTCTCCCTCGGCTTGAAGAAGAACTTCTTCGGTGGCATTATCGTCCTCGTGTAGTGGAACTCGACCTTCCTGACATCATCGACCTCCCTGAAGTCGTAGAACTTTTCTGAAATCCTTACCGGGGCATAGAGCTTGCCCCACTCCTTGAGCCTCTCAAGGAACTCGTAGGTGTGTTCTTTCGGCAACTTAACGTATCTCAACCCAATCACCTCCGATGAACATAAACATA
>NZ_WAKV01000028.1 GCF_015523185.1 Thermococcus sp. | reverse complement strand
CGACAGCTATACCCTGGGACGGCTCGCTGAGCGGTGCTCCTCCGAGTGAAGGAGTGAGCTGGGGCAAGATAAAGGCAAAAGCTGATTACGTCGAAATCTGGGCCGATGCAACTTTAGTGTTCCCGTTGCTGGTATGGAAGGTGATGCGGGGATAGTGTTATATCGAATAAGCTCCAAACTAAGAGCGGTGGAAGCATGAGGAGGTACTCTCCGGGTGAAGTTACCCGGGAAGGTCAGCGAGGAGACCAAGAGGGTTATCGAGAGGGAGCTTGAGGCCCTCCGGATTTACCTTGAATTTAAAGTCAAAGAAGAAACGCAAGAAACTCCCGGTTGATAAGTACATGGGAGTGTTTGGTGAGGCTTCCGTTGAGGAGCTAGACGCCTACACTTTGGAGGTTGATAGTTTTGCGGGCATATATTGATGCAAACGTCATCTACAACTTTCTTTTCACGACGTCTTTAACTCAGAGGGCCAAGCGTATATTGACATCGGAAGACGAGCTGGTAGTCTCTCCAATTTTTTTTCAATTAACGAAGCGGTTTATGTCTCCTTTAGGAAGCTCGCCAGAAAGAAACACGGAATTTCCAAATGTATATGATGTGAAGCGGTTCCTCAAACTTCAGATGGCTCAAAGCTGATTGAAATGGCGTTTTCTATGTCTTGAGCCTCATTGAAGATGCTGAAATTGATATTGTTCCCGAAGAAGATAGACCCAAGATAATAAAGGAAGTTGCCGGGATGTACGGCCTTCTACCAAGCGATGCAACGATTCTCGCCACCTGCATAAAGCAAGGGATTCCTAAGGATAGCAACTTTTGATTCAGACTTTGAGGACGTTGGTGTGATTGAAATCATTAAATAGTTTGCACCCCCACTGCAAACTTCTTTCTAAACATCTTTGCAGTGTGGATGTAAAATCTTTACAAGCATCATGGAGGTCGATGCAATAGCGGGAAACCTTAAGGTCGAGGTCAAATCTGGAAAGAAGAGGGGGCGCTGTCCAAGGGGCGTTAGGGTTCTGAGTGGCCATGAGGTTCCGGAGTTCCTCAACGGCATCACCTAGCGAACTCTCTTATCTTCTCAACCTCTTTCCGCTGAACCAGTCTAAGGAGTTTGGCGGTGTAGGCTATCTCCAGCGCGTTATCCTCAAGATTCTCAAGGAGGACATCAAGGCGTCGAATCAAATCTTCCTCAGCCCTTTTGAGTGCACTGGTTGAGAAGCCCGCGTATTCGAGAGCCTTAGCTATAGCCAAAACTTCGCTCGGGATGAAAGAGTGATGAGTTTCCGCAGCCTCTTTGGGCTTTGCCCTCTTCCCGCTGATCTCCGCCAAGAACTCTCTAAATTCCTCAAGCTCAGGCTCAATGTCGATGCCTGCGTTCCGGAGAATCTGAAACGGGTCCTCTGCATCGTTGGCAATGGCTCTTGAGGTTGCGTCGAGATGCTTAACGCTCGATACGTCTGGAATAAGTTTGTCTGCTATTTTCGTTGCTTTTTCTAGTGCCTCTCTGATCGTTTTCTTTACATTATCGTCGACATACATACCTCTCTCTTGCAGACTTTTTGCTAACAACTCCACAAACTCATCTTTATTTCTCTTTATGTCTGGATACCCTCCTCGCGAAAGCCACATGCTCAGTGCTTCTCCAACAGCGCGTCCGATTGCGGGGTTTGTGTTTCCGAGCTTCCTTGCAATTGCCAGCGCCAAAAACCCGTGGATTATCGGGTAGTGAACACCGTGAGGTGCTTTTTCCTTACCGGCACGTTCCCTGTATTCCGAGTTCTTGATGCTCCTTATATATAATCCCCTCTATCTTCTACGTTGAGGGCGTTCCATGCGTACTTCTCCGTGTTCTCTGGATCCACACTCTTGAGTATTTTTATCAGGCCCTTTCCAGCGCTTGCATAAACGTACCCGATGTTTTTTTACGACTTCTTTTGGCAGCCCCCATTTCCTTGAGAGCTCTTCATACACATCTAGTCTGGGTTTTTTCCTCTTGAAGAACATCACACCACCCTTTAAACTTCTCATTCCTTTAAACTTCTCATTTGGGAGAGATAAGCCTTTCGACCTCGGCAGAATCCCCGGAAACTCTTATCTGAAGCCCCCGCTTTGAGATCTGCATTTCGTCCTTTTTCCTGAACGATATGCATACATATCGTCCTTACGTAAGGACAATATTTATAAACAAAGAATCCAACTCCAAAACATGGACGAGAGGATACTCACTTCACTCATCGCCACGAGCCGGCGGGTGATGGCATGGGCGAGGAAGTTTCCGAAAAAGCGCTTTCTCTTCGACGAGCTTAAAGCCATTGATGAGGAGTATTACGTTGGCGTTAAAGGTATTCGAGGTGTCGGCAAAACAGTCCTCCTGCTCCAGCTGGCAAACGAAACCAAAAGGAGCATTTATTTTTCGGCCGATTCGACCCTTATAAAGCCCTTCTCACTCTACGAGGTGGTAAAGGCCCTCACGGAGATGGGCTACAGGAACGTTTTCATTGACGAGATTCACCGGAAAGCTGGCTGGGCCGAGGACTTAAAGACCCTCTATGATGAACACGAGGTTAGGGTGTTTTTCTCGGGCTCCTCAGCCATAGATTTAGTCCATTCTGGGGCCGACCTCTCAAGAAGGGTCGTCCTCAGGGAACTCCCACCGGCTTCCTTCAGGGAGTGGCTCAACATAAAGAGGGGCTTCAACGTTCCAAGGTATTCACTGGAAGAAGTCATTTCCAGAGCGTTTGACCTGACACAGATGTACGCGGAACTTCACCCCCTCTGGAGGGAGTACATGCGTGAGGGCGGTGTGCTCTACCCAAGGAGCGGTTTCTACGATGCCCTCGACAACTCGATCAGAAAGGTTATCCTTGAAGACCTCTCAGCCCTGCGGGAGGTCAGCGTTAAATACGAGACGGATGCGTTCAAGCTCCTCTATATCGTCGTCAGGTCTGCTCCCTTTGAGGCCAACTACTCGCGGATAGCCAGAGCTCTCGAAGTCTCCAAGAACATGGCGATAAGGCTCGTGGAGGACCTCTCAAAGGCCGGCCTCCTGATTGCAGTTAACTCCTGTGGCAGTTCTAGAAAGGAGCCTAAACTGTATCTCATCGTCCCGCTGAGGGAGTTCTTTGCTAAAAAGGGCTTTGACACCCATAAAGGCGCCTTAAGAGAGGAGTTCTTTGTGAACCACTTGAGGAACTTCGACCTTTGCTACCTTAAGGGTAAAAGAGGCGAGAAGATGGCGGACTTCAAGGTTGGGAGGTGGGTCATAGAGATCGGGGGTGAATCGAAAAGTCGTTACCAGAAACCGGACTATATAGCGGTCGATGGTCTTCTCACGGGCAAGGGCAGGATCCCGCTGTTCCTGTTTGGGTTGGTGTATTGAGTTAACTTTTCATTCTCAGTTCTAGTTCCCTTATACGAGCTCCAACAGCTTATCCTCTCCGCCCGGAAGAACCAAAGGCCTCGACAGGTGCTTTCTCGCATCGGGAGGAACCTCGTAGATTTTCGTCTCTAAGTTCCGGGGCACCTCAACGGGGATTAACTTCTTCGGCATTCTAAACCCACAGCGCTTGCATTTCAAATAGTTCCCTTTGCTCTTCATAGTTCCCCCACATTTAGGACATTTCGGCTTCTGGTATTCAACCTTCGGGACAAGCTTAACAGGATAAAACTTCTCCAAGTTGAGCGTTAAGACTCCCTCGTGCTCTTTGACACCGCCGGCGGCTATAACCTCGTCTCCCGGCAGGAGCTTTCTCACATAGTTGCGGAACTTCTTGGTAGGTTCAAAGGCCGCAACCCTAATCCTCCCAGTGTCGTCCTCAAGCTCGAAGAAGACGTGCCTTCCGCGCTCCCAGTAAGGGCCGGCAACTCTTCCCCTCACGACGGCACTGTCGTAGAGCTTGAGCTCGCCGATTTTCTTCGGAGTTAAGTGGTCGTCGGTGTTCTGGTTGGTCTTGTAAATCTGGTAGAAGGCGACAGGCTCAAGGAACTCAACGCGCTCGAAGACCTGGAGAACTTTTCCCTTATCAATCCCTCTGATTCCCACTAAGACAGGGTCCTTTCCGTGGGGCGTTATCAAAACGCTCCGCTTGTAGGGGTCAACGTTGTCGTAGCTGAAGGGGTAAGCCCAGCTGTCAGCTAAAAAGACGCTCTCCGCGTTTACCCTTCTCGGCGTTCCCCAGTTTTTAGGCTCACGATAAGCTAAAAGCTCGTAGGTGAATTTCTCAAGTGGGTAGCCTATCGAAGCGAGCGCCCCTATTATCCCCCTCCCCAGCTTGAACTTGAAAACCTCAGCACCAACCCTTCTGGCGACTTCCTCGGCCTCTTCAATCGTAACGTGCTCCCTCAGGGCTTTAAGCGAGAACTCGCGGAGCTCTCTTGGAATGTCCCCCTCAAAAAATGCAACGCCTGGGTTGGTGTTCTCGTGGGTGAAATCGGCGAGCTGATTTACATAGAAGAGAACGATGTCCTTTATTTCTGGGATAACCTCCTCATCGACCTCAAAGCTCATCGCGACCGCTCCGTTGCCCCTAGTTTTGTAGGGAATGTTCGGGTTGAGCCTTATCAGTCTAGGCAAATCCACGGGCTCCGCTAACCGGGAAAGCTTCCTGTAAAGGAGCGCGCCGAGGTAAGTTGTACACATGCCGTTTGGCGAATCCGTGTCGTCAATGCCGATGTGGATGAGCATGGTAGAAGAAAGGAACGTGAGTTTAAAAATCAAACGCAACAATGGCCACCGCAAGGGACAGGAGAAAATAAGGGACAGAGTATCTGTGGAAATCCCTCACCGAAATTCGGGCTATCCTAATGGCTATAAGGTTCGCGAGGGAGCCCACTATAACGCCGTTTCCCCCGGCGTTTACACCAACCGCGAGGGGAAGCCACCGCGGATTCGAGTTCAGAAAGACCACCGTCGCGGGGACGTTGCTGATTAATTGGCTTACACCCGCGGAGGTCAGGATTAAAAGCGCCCCCTCTCTGGGAAGAGACAGTCCTGAGCTCTGGAGGATGATGGAAAGCTCGTTAAAGTCCACAAAGATGAGGGCAAACGTCAGAACCAGGGCCCAGTCAAAGCTTAGAAGGACTTCCCTTTCAAACATGAGAAAAACAACCAGCGTGATAAGAAGGGCAAGGTAATGTTTCCCCGTTTCTCCCAGATAAACGTTTGTGATGAGGGTTAAAAGTGAAAGGAGAAACAGGTTCTTTCGGAGGGCCACCCCGGGAATTGACCCAAGGGTTAACCTCTCCTCACGCGAGAAGAGAACGAACGTCAGGAGAATCGCAAGCCAGAGTAGAATAAAGGGGAACATCCTCAGAGTAAAGGTCGTGAAGCTGAGTTCATACCTGTGCCAGATTATTATGTTCTGTGGGTTGCCTATTGGCGTTAGGGCCGAGCCGATGTTCGCTGAGATTGCCGAAAGCGTCACGGCCTTCGCCTTATCCAGACCGGAAAGCTCAGAGAGGGCAACGACGAGTGGAATGAAAACCAGCATTGCCGTGTCGTTCATTATCACAGCCGAAGAGAAGGCTATCGTAGGAAGGAGGAGAAGGAGAAGCCTTTTTCCGGAGTGGTTTGCCCTCTCCACGAGTTTTGGTGCGAGCTTCCCAAATATTCCAGAGAGTTCAAGTCCTTTTGAAGGTATTATCAGCGCCGTTATGATGCTCAGACTCCCCCAGTCTACTAGACCGAAGGTTCTCTTCGGGAGCGAGTTATCTATGATTGCCAGAGTTATATAAAGCACCATTAGAATGGCTAAGAACCACTCCCTGATTAGGAACTCCTTTAGGTTATAGGCCGTGCCTCCTCACCTCTTCCGTGAGATGATAATCTGGAATAAGCTCCTTTGCATCGGCTGAAACGCGGACGTGGAGGATTATAAAGCTTTTCCACGCAAGGGGAACAACCCAGCAGTCCTCAGGTTCTCTGAACTCCGCCCCGTTAAGGACAACGGCTTCCTTTAGGGCTTTTTCCACACTTTCCCGGGCTCCTTCCGGAGAGGGTTCGGCATGTGGAGGGGCCCCCTTGGGCGAGGGATTACCCGTCCGGGGGTCGTAGTGAACCCTGTCTATGGCAAAGTCAAGGTAGAGGACGGGCACATCAACGTGGTCTGGGTGGACTATAGGGTCACCGGCCCTAAAAAGGGGCAGTGCTTGCTTCACAAGAGCTATTGCTTTCTCAGCGTCCTCCGGCTTTAAAACCCTGCTCTCTTTAACGGGAACCCTTCTTATGGGCGGGAACGGCGCGCTCATTTCTCATCACCCCGGAGGGCAACAAGGAGTGTAAAGGTCATCAGAAGAATTATCTCATAGGTCTCCAATAAAGCCGTTGAGGGCCACCTCACGAGGGCACCTACAATGGCGAGCACAAAAAGTAGAAGGGACCCACCCTTGACGGTGTTTCCAGAGCCAAGGCCGTATATTAGAACCCCTAAGAAGAACTGGAAGAAAAAGTATGTGGACACAAAGACGTGGGGTTTCGTTCCTTCATGGAAAACCCCTATCAGGGCCAGAAAAATTGCAGAAACACTGATATAGGCCCCTCCAATGGTTTGGAGCTTATTCTCCGACGTTAGAATAAGATATATAGCGAAGCCTATTATAAAAACCGACGAGACCATGAGACCCACGTTGTAAATCCAGGGCGAGTTTGCGTTTGGCCCCCCAAGGTCGCTGAGAGCGTTTCTCCAGAAGGAGAACCAGGAGTTGCGTGAGATGCTCCAGGCGACGAAGAGCCAGTACGTTAGACCTCCAGCAAAACCTGTCCACACCATTCTTTTCATTTTATCCACCGGGAGAAGAATTTGAAAAGAGGACTAAAAAGGTATCTAATGGAGCATCGCCTCCGCGAGTCTCCTGACAGCATCGATGTATCCCGTGTAGTCCATTGCCTGGAGAGATGCCGGATGGAAAAACCTGTCTATTATCACCGGCGCGAAGAGGCCAAAGACCACAACGAGGACTCCAAGAAGAGTGTTTACAGCCACAAAGGTCCAGATTTCCACTCTTTTGACTTCTCTGTGCTCGTGGTGATGCCCATCAACGGGCTTTCCGCGCCAGAGGGTTATAAAGAGCTGGAAGTAGGCCCACGCCGCTATGGCACTGGTTATTACCACGACGGAAGCTACGAGCGGGCTGACCTGTAGGAGGGCGTTGAAGATTAGCATCTTGCTGAAGAATACGTTGAGCGGTGGAACACCGACGAGGCTCAGCGTTGCTAGTGCAAAGAGAAACGTAGTCGCGGGCATTTCCCTTCCAACACCTGCGAGCTCCTCTATATCAACGGACTTTCTGCGATAGATGAAGGCCCCGACCGTGAAGAACAAGAGCGTTTTAGCTATTGCATGGTTGACTATGTGGAAGTCTATCGCCATGAGGGCCAGCCCTGTTCCAACTCCGAGTGTCATGAAGAGGTAGCCCATGTGGAGTATCGTGGAATAAGCGATGAGCTTCTTGACGTTCTTCTGGACGAGCATCATTATGGAGCCGAGAAAAGCCGTCGCCGTTCCGAGGACGAGGAAGACCAGCGAGAGGGCCCCCCAGAAGGGAAGACCGTGGAAGAGTGTGTAGGTGTACCTGGCCAGAAGGTATATCCCCACAACCTCGACGAAGCTACTCAGTATGGCACCAACGGGAATTGGGGCTCCTGAATAGGCACTTGGGAGCCAGTAGTGGCCGGGAAAAATCGCGCTCTTGACTATTACCATTGAGATAGTTAGTGCAAAGAATATCGCCAGGGCGAGGGTCGGGTCACCGAAGAGCTTTGTGGTCACCGGGAAGGAAATCCTGTGGAACTTCGCGCTCAGGTCAGCCATGTTGAGCGTTCCAAATGAGGCATAAATGAATCCAAGGGCGAGGAAATAAAGACTTGTTGCCACGGCACCGCTGATGCCGTACTTGAACGCACCTTCGATTGCTTCGCTCTTGTTGCGGTAGAAGCCGACTATCGCGTAGGCACTCGCGCCTATGACTTCAAGCATGACGAAGGTGTTGAAGGCATCTCCCGTCATGAAGGCACCGAGGGTTCCTGCTTCAAGGCCAAGAAGGAAGGTGTAGTAGAATTCGAGGCCGTGAGTCTTTATGAACTTTGCCGAGTAGATTCCAGCGAGCAGGAAGCCGAAAGTCGCTGTCAGAACGAGAGTGGCAGATAACTTGTCCACCTCGAAGACTATCCCTATCGGGGCTATCCAGTTTCCAAAGGCGTAAACTAGGGGTTCTCTGCTTGAGTAGGCCTCGTGGAAGAGCCAGATTCCGGCAAGGAACGTAACCGTAAGCGCCAGTAGGGAGTAAGTTATCACAACGCCCTTTCTCCTGCCGGTGAGGAAAGCCACAAAGGGCAGGAAGAAGGCAAATCCGAGCGGAATCACGGGAACCATTCCGACCTGCATGCTACCACCTCAGTCAAAGATTTTCCTCGCGTAGTCCTCGAAGTAGGCAACTACGTTCTCTTTCACTTCCTTCTCGTCGAGTGTTGAGACGTCAATCCAGTGGACGTAGAGCCATTTCCCGTCGTCGCTTATGTCAACAACGACCGTTCCCGGCGTGTTCGTTATCGAGTTGGCAACAAGAACCTTCCCGTAGTCACTCTCAACATCTAAGGGGATTCTGACTATTCCCGGGTTCGCCTTGAGCGTGAAAACCCTCTTAGCAACGTCTATGTGGGTTTTTGTCTCCTCAATCAGGAAGTAGCGGAGGGCAAAGAACACCGCGTAGGCCCACCTCCTCGGGGAGAAGAATTTGGGCTCATCTTTGACTATCCAGTGCCCCACTATGAGGGAAACGATAAGCGCGGCTATCGAGCCCGTCACGATATCGTATTCTGTGGCCGAACCCGTGTAAAACAGATAAGTTGCCAGTACGATGAAAAAAGTAGCTGGTGAAAATCTCCTCAGCGGGTTCATTCGCCCTCACCCCCCATGATTTCAGCTATGTCCCTGGCATCCACTGTTCCGTGGAGGCGGTAGAACTGGATTGCATACGTCGAAAGAAGTATGTTCATAGCCATCCCAATAACTATGGCCGTCAGGACAAGGGCCTGTGGAACGGGGTCAACGGCTCTGTTGAGGAACTCTTGGAAGGTTATGTGCTTCTCGTATATTGGAGGAAAGACAGGGAAGACGAGACGGTAGCCGATGAGGATAAAAAGCATGTTTATCGCGTCGCCCATGACGTTGAGCATAATTATCTTCTTAATCAGGTTGGAGCGCGTTGCCACGCCGTAGATTCCAAGGAGTATCATGCCGAAGAGGGTCAGCGTTATATAAGCGAGAAGAAGGCTAATCATCGGCCTCACCCCTTAGAACGGTCTTGAATATCCACTCTGAGACACCGAGGACTAGGAAAACCGTCAGGAACCCAAAGGTCACAGCAGTGTATTCGCCAACGTCGAGGTTGAAGAGACCCGTTTCGCCCGGTAATAGGTTTATCTCAAGGACCTTCCCGCCGTAGAGGAACACCGGAGCAAGAACCGTAGCAAGTATGAGTCCCAGCCCAAGGGCGTAGGCTGAAATTGTATGTTTGAGCGTTAGTCCCTTCCGTTCAAGGGTGAACTTGCTGAACACGGCGAAGAGGAGAAGTGAAGCGACTGCCATAGCCGAACCGCCCTGGAAACCTCCACCGGGAGTTAAGTGCCCGTGGAGTGCTATGGAGGCTGAAATGGCTACTATCATTACGACAACGAGCTTCGTGGTGGCCCGGGTTATTAAGTCCATCCGTCTATGGGGTTCCCTCGCTTCGAGCTCCCTCACGAGTTTTTCCTGCTCCCTCGTGAGTCTCAACACACTAAATGCTCCCATTATCGCCAAAAAGAACACGAAGGTCTCGAAGAGTGTATCAAAGCCACGGTAGTTCCAGACTATTGCAGTCACGACCTCCGGGCTGTGACTCGTTAAGCCCTCGTGGGCAAAGGCATGGCTAAGGTAAAACTCACCGAGTGGCCTTAGCTCGGCTCCGCCAAGGCCCAAAACGTTTTTGACTGTTACTGCGTAGGCTATGACGAAGAATGCCAGTAGAAATGTGATGGCAACCAGCACGTCGCGCTTCATTCTCCCACCTCGTATCTCTCGGTCTTGCTTATAGCCAGAATTACCAACGCTGTGTAGGCTCCGACCGCTATCGCAAGGTATGCAAGGACTATATCTGGCGCGGCCAGTATGTAGAAGCCGAGGGCAAAAAAAGTGGACTGAACTGAGCTTAAGGCTAGAGCCTTTAGTAGGTCGTGCTCCTTCATGGCCAGATAGCTGAAGACGAAGCCGAAGGAAACGACTATTGCAAGGATTAGGAGGTGAATCTCAATCATCTCACCAGCCTCCTGAAGGTGAACTTGGGCTCTTCTTCCTCACCGGGCAACTCCTCGTGCTCGCGAACGAGTTCGGCAACGTCTTCTCTCTTGGGCAAGTCCTCCTCAAGCTGGTCAACTACCAGTGGGGGCTTTTTGCCGACCCTTCCAAAGTAAACGGCCGAAACAAGCGAGTGCGTTCCGGTTGGAGCTATGAGGAGGATTAAAACTCCGACGGTGAAGGCTATGCCCGCCATAAAGAACCTCTGGCTTCCGAGGGGGTAGTAGACGAGGGCCACAAGCCCTGCTCCAAATACGGGCAAAGCGGCGCCTCCAACGGTTCCGACTGTGGCGGCGTGGGTTCTCATGTAGAAATCGTTGAAGCGAAGCAACCCTATGGCCGCTATGAGGTCGTAGATTGCTCCGAGGAGTATCGCTATTGAGCCTATGATGAATATGACATCCTCGAGAATCATACCTCCACCTCCCCGTAGAGGACGTATTTGGTGTAGTAGATGTCAAGCATAAAGGCCCAGAGGGCGAGAATTATGGCACCGCTGGCGAGCATGATGGACTTGAAGTAAATCCCCAGTATTACCATAAATGCCGCCATGTCAAAGGATAGGCAGTCCACAGCCAAGATTATGTCCGCTGTTGTGGGGCCTTTAATGGCCCTTATTCCGTATAGAACGAAGGCCAGAGTGTAGATAACCGCCGCAAAGTAGAGGACGCTCAGGAAAACGCTTTCAACGTTCATGCAAACACCCCCAAAAGGACTATAAGGACGGCCATTGCTATGGCGAACCCACCTATGAGGGCGTTCATGTCGAGGTTTCTGCTCCTGCCCCATTCCGCAATCTTCTGGAAGGCTTTAATCAGAGGCATGAACATCGCCTCGTCGAGGTGCCTGACGGGGTAGTCAAGGGCATCGTCGTAGTCCTTAATGAGCGGAAGTTCGTGTCTCGGGACGACCTTTATTATGGGTAAAACTTGATTGATGTAAAACCTCTTGCCAAGCAGGAGAAAGTAATCTGAGGTGAATCGGAGTATGTCCCCTATGTTGTAAAATATGAGGAGCAACTCGCTGACGCGCTCCGTTGGCATTTTTCCAATCTTCCACCCGACGTAGGAGGATATGATTAGCACAGCGAGGGCCACAAAGGAGGAGAAAACACCGAAGAACAGGTGCACTGGACTCTCTGGCAACGGGTATCCAAGGATTTCTATTGCCTTAACGAGCCAGGGCAGGAGTATGAAGGGAAACACGGCAACGATAAAGCTCGCCAGTGAGACAATCCCTGTAACTGTCCTTATCGTGAACGGAACGTCCTCCCTCTCAACCTCTCTCTTGCATATAAGCCTGTTTATTCTCCTCACCTGGATTATAGAGGCGAGGGGAAATACCCCGAGAAAGGCTATCGTGACTACCATGAGCCACAGAAGGACATCAACGCTACCCATGGGGGCGGTGTAAATCAGCCATTTGCTGACGAAGGCAGAGAGCGGGGGTATGCCTGCCATTGAAAACACGGAGAGGGTCATCAGGAGGGCTATCACATGGCCCTTCAACAGCTTTCTCATGGAGCATATGTTCGGCTCTTCGCCGTAGTGCTCTATGGCCCCAAGGCCGAAGAAGAGGGAGCTCTTGTAGAGCATCTGATAAAGAACGTGAAGCAGAGCACCCAAAAGGGCCACCGTTCCAAGGAACGTTCCCTGGAGAACCAGTGAACTCCCGAGGGCAAAATAAGCTATTCCAACGTCCATAACGCTGTGGTAGGCGAACTTGCGCTTCAGCCTTATTTCCCTGAATGAATACAGCGTCGCGAATGCCGTAATCGTGCCCAGAAACGCAACGGTGTAGCCAAGGGACTTTCCAGCTGGGAGGACAAAGTGGGAAACCCTGAGGAGGAGATAAACCCCTAGGGACTCTCCAATCAGGAAGACCGGGACAAAAGGACTTGGAAGGGAGCGGTAGACCCTTGGAACCCAGACGTGGAACGGAAAGGCCCCGCTCCTGACGAGGGAAGCGAGGAGGAAGAGTGAGAGGAGGAAATCCGGGCTTACGGCGAGGTTTTTAAGGTTCTCCCTTAAGCCCTCAAAGGTAAGGTGATGGAGGTCACCAACGGCTCCGTATGTTATTCCGGTGACGATGAGGAGGGGGATTATCCCAAAGACCTGGGTGATTACTAGGTAACGCCATGTGGCCTTTCTGGAGCCCCTTGTTTCTGAGGTTAGAACCATAACCCCCGTAAAGACTGCAAAGAGCTCGTAGGCGAGGGTTAGCCTTTCAATGTTGTCCGTTACGAGGAAAAGGACCGCAGAGAAGAGTGCCATGTTGGTTGCCATGGCCAGGAACCTTCCGTTGCCCCTAACCTCGTAGGATAGGAGGTATAGAGAAAGGGCGAACGTCAGGAACGCAACAGCAAGGAGAAAGAGGGCAGAGAGAGAATCCACCATAACACTTGTGGGGAGGAATGGGATTATCTCTCCTGAGAGCCCATTTAGGCCCTCTACGGCACTCGCAAAGAGCGCGATAGAAGAGGCCAGCGTTACGTAATAGGCCCTTCTACCGACGGCCAAACCGAGGAGTGAGGCCGTGAAGAGCAGTCCAAGGGCCAGCTCGAGGACGTAGAGGCTCATGGTATCACCCCGTAAAAGGCTATCTCCTCGACGAGGGGGTAGGCCAGGTAGGCTGAAACCAATGTCAGGACTATTAAAGCCACTAGGGAAGTGGTTATGATTGGGTGCGTTGAGGCCTTCTCGACGTTTGGCCTTCCAAAGACATTCCGGGTAATCCACTTAAGGCCTACCCAGAGGAACACCACAGAATCCGTTAGAACCATCAAGATTGGAAGCCACGCGAGGGGGGAAACCTTGATTAGGCTGAGGTTTGTAACAAGCTCGGCCTTGCTAAAGGCTATTCCCATGGGAGGCAGTCCCGCAAGCCCCAGAAGTGCAACGGTCCACGCAAGACCGTTTACAGGCAAAATCTCCCTGAGCCCGCTTATCCTCCTCAGGTCGAGCGTCCCGAGGGAGTATGTGAAGGTTCCTGCGGTTAGGAAGGCCAGGCCCTTGACGAAGGCGTGGGTGGTGAGCTGGAACATCGCGGCCTTGAGGCCTATATCAAATCCCGGTGCCTTGCCTGTCAAACCTAAGACCGCGTATGTTAAACCAGAGAACATTATTCCTGCCTCAGCGACGGTTGAATAGGCCAGAAGCCTTTTCGCGTCCTTCTGGACTGGATAGTTGAGTATTGGAATTAGGAGCGTGAGGGACACCATGACAGCCATGAAGTAAAAGACCCAGACGGGAAGGCTTCCTATGAACTGAAGAACCCTGGCAACGAGGTAAACGCCCATCTCAACCATCGCCGCTCCGTGTAGGAAGGCACTTGCCGGCGTTGGAGCTTCCATAGCATCGGGAATCCAAGAATAGGTGGGAAACTGGGCGCTTTTGGTGTAGCCGGCTATTAGGAGGGCTATGAAGAGCCAGGGCTTTACTTCAGGGGAAACCTGTGAGAGAGAGAACAGGCTTAAATCGTGGAGCTGGGTCAGGCCAATATATATCGCCGAGTAGAAGCCTATCATGGCCCCGACATTCGGTATTATGAAGGCCTTGAAGCCCGCCCTCCTCGCCTCTTTGGTGTTGTAATAGCTGACAACACCCCAGCAGGCAAGGCCCATAAGTTCGAAGAATATGAGAAGGCCGAGGAAGGTTGAGGAGTAAATGAAACCTAGCGTAGCCCCCTCAAAGAGCGTCATCCATGCGTAGAAAAGTCCCCTCCCCTTCCCACCGGGGTGGCCAACGTTTCGTTCACTCATGTACTCCACGCCGTAGAGCATGAATATGAAACCCGCAACGGCCACAACCGTTCCGATTAGAACGCTCATAGGGTCGATTATTAGCCCATAGACCTCACCGAACTGGGAACTTCTGAAATAGGCTATGTGGATTAGCTCCTCGTGGTTGGCCAGATAGAGGAACGCGACCCCCAGCTGAGTTATTAGGGCGATTAATAGGGAGGTAAGCATTACTACGTCTGCTTTCCTCTCGTCGAGCTTAAAGAGGATTAGACCACCAATGAGAGGAACTGTGAAGGTCAGCGTTGCCAGAAGGCCTATCATCGTCACCCCTCCGTGCAGGCGAAAATCCATTAGGTTTGTCTAACGAACCTTTTTAAAGCTTTTCGTTCTTTCTCGAAATCCCTTCCGTCAAATGCCCATTTCTGTGAAATCCAATAGGTTAGGGGTTTACTTTTTCGACCTTCTGGAAAATGCTTGCAAAGTAGTCCGAGACGAGGTTAACAACCTCTTTGGAGTTAAATGAAAGACCTTTCACAAGTTCAAGCGCCTCCTCCACATAACTCCTAGCAGTGTTGAGTGCCGACTCGAAAACTCCGGCTTTTTTCATTCTCTCAAACAGGTCGAGTAAGTTTTCCTCCGTTGGGTTCTTAAGAACCTTTTCCACAAGGGATGAGCCGTAACGTTCGGTGTAGAGGATTAAGGGCAACGTCGTTTTCCCGTTGAGCAAATCTTTGAAGCGGTCTTTGCCCGTTCCAGGGAAGTAATCCAAAACGTCATCAACTATCTGGAACGCCCTTCCAACGAGGGCCCCTGCCCTATCTAGTTCTTTCCAAAAGGGCCTTTCCACATAATAAGCCGGAAGGGCAAAGGAAGCCCCAAAGAGTCTACCCGTCTTTCCGTCTATGATTCTGTAATAGGTCTCAACGTCAAGGTGGACGCTTCCTCTTATGGCTTCCTGCAGGATTTCGGCCTTCACCATCTCCTCGACGACTTTGGCAACGTAGTCCACCATCTCAACTCTTTTGCTGGCTATAATTCTCAGCGCACGGACGAAGAGAAAGTCCCCGCTCAGGACTGCCAACTCTGGACCCCAGCGCATGACCACAGTGGGATTGTTCCTCCTCTTTTCGGCTAAATCTATGACGTCATCGTGAACCAAGCTAGCGGTGTGAATAAGCTCTATGGCCGAAGCAAGGTCGAGGGAGTCTTCATGGCTAAGTCCAAGCCCCCTTGCAACCGCGAGAGCTATGCGCGGCCTTATTCTCTTCCCTCCACTTCTAATAATGTATTCCCCGATTTTTTTGGCGAGTTCAACGCTCCCCTCAAGGGCCTCAATGAGCTTTTCGTCCAGAGATTCCACTGAAAACACCCCCGAGCTTTAGACCAACCGCGATTCCCAAAATCGCGAACAGCAATGAGATGCTGGGATTGTTCCCCTCAAAGAACAGGGCAAAAGCCTCTAACACCGCGAAGAGCACTGTATCAGCGGGCTTTTTTCTGAGGGAGTACGTTCCCGCAGACACAGCGTGAAAGACCGTGAAGGCCAGCGCGAAGAGAAATGCCCAGTAAGTTGGACCCGTGAAGGAAACGGGGAGTTGCATTATGAAGTTCGTCGCCACGAAGGTCCCTATCGAGAGGAGGACGTACTGACCAATTCCAAGGCCCAGTCCAAGCGAGAGTCCGTCCTTGTCGCGAGAGAAGTAGAACTTGACTCCCTCAACGGTCAGGGCAGTTAAAACGGCCGTGAAAAGAGCCCTCGAAAGGGTTGAGTAGAACATCACTAATGACACCAGTCCGTAGAATGGAATGATAACTGAGAGTCCGAGCGCTACCCCAGAACCGAACACTAAGTCGGGAACGGAGGGTTTTTTGAGAAGATAAAACAGTCCAAGAGCTAGAAGAGCACCAAGAATCATTGCGGCCATTCCAGAGGGGTTTGGTTTCGCTTTAATACCGAGTCCAATTCCTACCAGCTCGCCGTTTTTATACGTTAGCGCAACGGGAAACGTTCCCTTCTCGGCCTTAACTTCGTATTCAAGTTTCACGAGGTTGCCGTCTCTGGTCTCGTTAACGAACTTAAAAGACAGTAACCTCCCGTAGTTCTCAATTGTAAAATCCCTCAGCTGGGCAAATTCTCTCTCGCCGAGCTCAGATTTCAGCCTTTCGCTAAGGTAAGGCTCTATAAGGGAGTAGTTGCCTGTGTTCATGGCCTCAATGAACTTCTCCATGAAGGCGTTACTCTTTTCCGTGAGTTCATCGGCCAGAACGGCTGGGCTAAGGGAAATAACTAGAACTAATGCAACCAGTGTCATTGCTAGGGGTAGCCTTCTCATTCCCATCCCTCACACCGCTGAGGCGAGGGCATTAATGAGCTTTTTGGCCAGGCCGTCAATTACCGGAATCCTGTAAAGCTCTCCCCTCACCATTTTCCAGGCCCCGAAAACAGCGTAAACGTACCAGAGGGCCAGAACATAGAGTGCCCACCCGAACTCTGGATAACCTGGATACATATGCCATGCGCCCATGAAGGCTATCCAGAAGAAAAACCCCATTACACTTGAGTAAGCCGCGTGCCTCCTTGTAAACTCGTCGGTGTCCTTCATGAGTATCAATGGTATTCCACCAACGAAGCCCATTATGTAAGCTATGAAAGCGTTGGTGAACCTCTCATTGCCCTTTACCTCAAATTTTTCAGTTTTGTTGACTGGCATTCTCAATCACCTCCGCAATTGCCTCAATCAAAAGGGGGTCGCGGTGGTTAAGCTTTGCCCGGTAATATTTCAGGCCGAGTCTGTCGGCAACCCCCTTGTATTCAATATCCAGCTCGTAGAGGGTCTCGATATTTTCAACTATGAAGCTGAGTGGGTAAACGAGGACCTCGTTAATTCCTTCAGATTTCAGCCTCTCTAAAACCTCTGGAACAGCTGGCCCGAGCCATTCACCCCTACCAAACCTGCTCTGAAAGGCTATTTCCCAGGGCAGGTCGAAGGCCTCCATTACTCTCTTCGCCAGCTCCCTGTGGCTCTTCTCGTAGGGGTCGCCTTCCTCGATTACCTTCTTCGGCAGGCTATGGACGCTGAGGATTACGTAAGGACTCTCAAAGCCGCTCTCCTTTAGTCCAGTCTCAATGTTTCTCTGAATCCAGCGAACGAACTTCCCGTTGCCCCACCACTCCTTTACGTAGGGCTTCTCGCCGAAGAGTTCCCGTATCTTGACGAGGCAACGCTCCGTTGTTGAACTTGAGTAAACGTGGTAGAGCGGGAAGACCAAGTCGAAGTCCCAGTTAAGCTCTTCCAAAAGCGGTCTCGAGTAACACATGCCAGGCCTTATCTCATACCCAGTTTTCTCGCTCACGGCCCTGGCTATCTCACCCATGTACCTCACGAGGGGGCTCTTACCGCCTATGGTCATATAGTGTCCCCTAACTTCCCTCGCACGGGCCTTAGCTATGCCCCTGATTATCGCCTTGGCACCGGGGACGTCGAGGCCTATGTGGTGCCTTATATCATAGAGAAACCGGAATATGAAGTCCTCGATTTCATCTGGCTCCGTAGGAGCGCCCATGTAGGTGAATAGAACCTTCAAGGTTCCACCTCCCGAAAGAAAGAAATGGTTAAAGTTTGCCGTTCAAAACCGCCCCGAGGTTTTTGGCTAGGGTTAGGAGGAAGCCGAGTCCCTTCTGAACGTCCTCGTCTCTGAGGTAGCCGAGCGTCGCAGTCATCCCAACCTTCGGGGCCTCTTTGGGGTTGGTCTCTGCCAGGGCCTTGAGCAAAGCCCTCACGAGCTCCTCGGTGTTCCAGCTGAGCTTTCTGACATCTTCCACTTCCAGCTCCCTAACCGGCTCAAGGGCCGAGTTCCCCACCGCGGTGAGCCTTAGAATTGCCTTTTCTTCAGCCACGGTTTCGAGAAGCTTATCGCCGTTCTCGGTCATGGCCTTGAGTATCCCAAGCGTTCCGCTCTTTTTCAGGGCAACGGCAACCTCTACTAGCTCCTTAACTGCCGAAATCTCCTCAGGTGTGAATTTAATTTCGCTCATCTTCATCACCTCACAGCCTCAAACTGTCGAGCCAGCCCCTGTAGAATGAATCTTTGGTCAGCCTTACAAGCGGGCTCTTGAAGAGAAGATAGCACTCGCGCTTGTATTTGGTTCCCTTCCATTCGTACTCACAGTTACCTATGAAACCGGTATTGTAGCCGTGACCAACGCACATGGTCGGGGCGTACTCAGCCACGGGGAAGCCACCGTGTATCTGGTGCAGTATGCTCGTCGCGGAAACTATTGCGGCGTTATGGAGGGGAACTCCAGCGGTCAAAAGCCCAAGGGGCGGCATACTTGCCTCGCTGACGACGTAGACCTCATCGTAGCCAGGATAACGGAAGTCCGGCCCCTTAACTTTTGCCCAGCGCGGGTCTTTATCGTCTGCCATGAACGACATGATGTCAGGAATAGCTATTGGCGGTATCTTGATGAGCAGGTCATAGTCAACCTCAGCGTTCTTGGTTACCACCTTGTTAGGCGTTATCTCGACGTGTCCCTCGTTCCTGATGAAGTTAACCCGGGCCCTTTCCATCTCCCTCTTGAAGAACCTGACCAAATCCGGTCCGAGACCGATTGCGGGCTCCTTGTCGGGATGAACGACAGTAATCTCAACGTCCTCTATTCCGCGGTGCTCAAAGTACATCCTAAGGTTGAGTCCCATCTCATACGGGTAAATTCCACAGCGGTGCGGCCCTTCTGGAGCGTAGATAACTATCTTCTCTCCTTTGAAGTTGTAAAGCGCGTTTCTGAGCTCAAGAGCTCCCTCGAGAGTGTAGTTGTGATAGCCGTACTCGGCAAGTCCCTTATACTTGTCCCACACGTACTTAACGCCAAGGCCGAGGACCAAGTAATCGTAGTCGTATACCTTTCCGCTCTCGGTTTTCACATTCCTGTTGTTGAGGTCAATCTCGGTTACCCTGTCGATGTTGACCTTGAAGCCGTATACCTTTTCCGCATTCTTTATCGGCGCCCACGTCTCATGCCCTTCCGCGGAACCGAGGGCAACTTCCATGAAGAGAGGTGGCATGTAGTGCCTCTCGCTCGCTGTTATCATGGTTACGTCAACGTCGAGCTTTAGTCTGTCAGCTTCGGCCTTCAGATAACGGGCCGCCACCAGTCCTGCAGTTCCTCCGCCGAGAACCAAAACCTTCGTCATACCTGCACCTCCACCTTTTATATCAAACTTAGTGACGTCTTGGGGTATATAACCCTTTTGATTATCGCACCTATTCGGTTCGGAAAAAGATATGTCCGAAAGAGATATAAGACCCAAGTTCAGAATTCAAAAGGGGTGGTGTCATGACTGCACAAGCGGAAACTGGTATGGAGGTTGTTGCCGGATTGGTGGCAATAGTGCTCGCCCTTGTCTTTGTACTGATAGCGTTTCTGGTGCACAACGTTGTCTGGGTAGTGCCTGGTATGGTGTTTGGACTTGCCTACATGATATGGGTCTTTCACAAGCACGGAATGCCCTCAACAAACAGTCCGAAGGCAAAAGTTTAACTCTTTCTTTTATGTTCTTAGTTTGAGGAAAACATTACTGAAACTCGATGTTCCGAAAACATTATAAGTTTGTTTCCTGGTAAGTTTAGTTTGAAGAATGAACCCAGGGGTGATTGGGTATGGACCCAGTACTGCTTTCAAGAATTCAGTTTGCCCTGACTGCGGGTTACCACTGGATTTTTGTGCCCGCGAGCATAGGTATGGGTTTCATGGTGTTCCTGCTATGGACCATGGCGGCTATTACCAACGAGGAACAGTGGCATAAAGCGGCAAAGTTCTTCAGCAAGTGGCTTGGAGTCTTCTTCGTGCTCGGTGTTCCAACAGGAATCGTCATGGAGTTTGAGTTCGGTGCCAACTGGGCCAATTATTCGATGTTCGTCGGTTCAATCTTTGGCCCGCCGCTAATGCTCGAAGGTCTCTTCGCCTTTGCCCTCGAGTCAACGTTTCTCGGTGTCTTGCTCTTCGGCATGGACAGGCTCCCGAGGGCCATAACGTGGATATCATCTTTCTTTGTGTTTATAGGTTCAGCACTTTCGGGTCTCTGGATTCTTATAGCCAACAGCTGGCAACAGACACCTACGGCGTACATCATTAAGGACACCCCCCTCGGCCCGAGGGCAGAACTCACGAACTTCATGAAGGCAGTCTTCAATCCGCTCCTCGTCAGCCAGTACACCCACACAATAAACTCGGCGATAATAACCGGAGCCTACATAGTTGCGGCCGTTGGAGCTTACTACCTCCTCAAGAAGAGGCACGTCCAGGTGGCGCGCTCGGCAGTGGCGATAGGAATCGTCGTTCTCGCAATAAGCTCGATAATCCAGCTCTACCCGACGGGTCACGAGGAGGGAAGGGTTATAGCCCAGTACCAGCCGACCAAGTTAGCGGCCGACGAGGGTCTCTTTAAGACAGAGACGGGGGCACCTATGGTTGTCTTCGGTATCGTTGACGAGAAGAACCAGCAGGTGAAGTACGCAATAGAGATTCCAAAGCTCCTAAGCTGGCTGGCTTTCGG
>NZ_WAKV01000027.1 GCF_015523185.1 Thermococcus sp. | reverse complement strand
GGAGCTCGCCGACTATCTCCTTCGCCCTCTCAAAGGCTTTCTCATCCACATCGCGGACGATTATCCTGAATCGGTTTCCGAGGAGGTGGCCGAGCTTGATGAACCTGCCATATGAGACGAACTTCAGCTCAACGTCCCTTATCTGAACGCTCTCAACCTTATCTTTAGCATCTGCCGGAACGCTGATGTACTGATACGTTACGGCGTGCCTGTCCTTGGTTCCGGCGAAGCCTATATCTCGGTAGCTTATTCCAGCGCGCTTCGCTATCTCCTTTATGGCCGTCATAGTGTCCCAGTTGCGCTTTTTGAGGAGAAATACTGCGTGCTTCTTCCCCTCAAAGACTGAAGGCAAAGGCTCCTCGATAACCACGAAGTCCTCTGGAAAAACCTTTATCCTTCCGCCTATCCCGGGCTTTTCGCTCAGATAACCAAAGTGGGAGAAGAACTCGCGATAGTCCATGCCTCACACCAGCTTCAGATGTCCGGTGACCTTATCAACGAGCTCCTCCGGGCCCGGCCCTATTGCCAGAACCGTAATCGTCCCGGGTGGAATCTCGGTTAAGCCGGCATCCCTTATGAGAGCAGTCGGAAGTCCGAGCCTCTCTGCTTTCTCCTTCAGCTGGAAGAGTTCCTCAAGGTTCTCGGCCTTTACAACAACTTTCTTCTGTCCCTCGTTGAACCAGGCCTTAAACCACTCCGGCTTCTCCTTCTGGGCCTTGAGAGTTGCCGTGACGGCTCCATGGGCCACTTGAACCGCGAACTTCCCCTTGCTGAGCTTTAAGTCCTTCCTTGAAACGATAACCTGCTTGTACTTAAAGGGGCTCATGGGAAAAAGTTTTGAGAAGGGTTTAAAAAATTGACTAAAGAAGCTCAATCTCGCTTTCCTCTTCCTCTTTCTTGGGCAGTCCTCCCGGGCGCCTCTGCTTCTTTCTGAGGACTTTTTCTTTGAGGGCCTCAAGTTCGCGCCAGTAGTTGTAGCTAACTCCAGCGAGGGCAAGGGTCACTATGATGAAAATTACCGCCAGGGGCTTCCAGGGGTTGCTTTTCTTTGGGACGTAGGGTGAAACCACGTCAAGTATCTGCTCCGCTATAGGCGTTGCGTTGTCCACATTTGCGAGGGTCTGGTTGATGTAAGCCGGGAGTTCCTCCGGTTTCGGCCAGACCTTAACGGTCTTCACGACAACCTCGGGAGGCACACTGTTGATTGTTGCGACCGTGCCAAAGCTCAGCTCGTGCTGGTTGCCAAGGGGGTCGAGGTACCTGAGCGTGGCCTTCACGAGGGACAGGTTTTCATCCATAACCCGTAGAGGGACTTTGACAGTCTTTGTTTCCCCAGCCCTTATTGTGCCCAAGTTTATGACGCTCTGTCCCTTCAGGGACTTCGGATAACTCAGTATGAGCGTCGCGTTCTTTATGAACTCGTAGGCAGGGTCCCCCTTTGAAGCCTGAAGGGTCAGGGCAAGTGTTATGGTATCGTTTACCTTAGCAGTAACGTAGTTGCTCCAGGTGCCATTGTAAGCGAGGGCATTAAGGGAGAGCTTCGGTACAGCGTAAACCTCGATGTCGGTGAGCGGAGCCGAATAAACGGTCTTCATCTTTCCGGTTTCGAGGCTCTGGTCGTCGTAGTAAGTCACGAGAACCTTACCGATGTCGAACTTTCCAACCTTAGTCGGCCTGAGGACGTAGACGAGCATTGGAAGTTTTGTGAAGGCGGGAAGGTTATTTATCTGCCAGCTCTTTGTCATGCTCACCAGCTGGAAGCCGTTTGGAATCGGCGCCGCAACGTTCAGCTTATAGGCATCTCCCCTTCCGAGGTTCTCAACGCCTATCGAGAGCACTATGTCCTGACCAAGGAGGACTTTCTTCGGAACGGCGGTTATGTTGGCAACTACTTTAGCTGAGCGGAGTATCGGAATTACCTGAGCCTCGATAGGGCCATAAACTTTAAGGACGGCCCTCTTGTAGTCGGGCTGGGTCTTTGAGATTGCCACGAGGAAAGGTGTTCCGGGAACGGCCTTGGGAACGTCACCGGCCTCAAGAGTATAGTTTGCGTAGGTTTCGTTAGCGGTGTAAACCTCAACCCTCGCCATGTCGGGAATCACCGAGAGGAGCTTGAAGTAGTAGGTTGTGCCGTTGTACTTAACAGGAAGCCTCTCGCCAACGTAAATGATATCATCGTAGAGGAGTGTCGTTTTAACAACGGGGGTAATAGGGTTTTCGGGATTCGTTTCTCCGGGCGTTGTTATCTTTAGGGTCGTGGATGCAACCCTGGGAACGTATAGGTTGATTACTGCACCGCTGTTCTTGGTAGTGTTGAGAACCTCAATAGACAGGTAGTTAACGTAGGTGTGAATCTCGTCAAGCTTGTAGGATACAGACCTTGACTCGCCCTTCGGGATTTCCAGTGTGTAGGTAGCGCCATACGGCATTGTAACAGTAAAGGTTGCATCGGTGTCAGAGGTGGAAACCAGCTTTATCTTTATCGGAGGAAAGCCCGATGGAAGGGAGAACTCGGTTCCAACTGGTATTGCCTTATCCGAATAAAGCTTTGTTAGGGGGGAGCTTATTGTTAGGAGCACGGATTTCGTGTCACTCCTTATCCACAGTACAGAAACGTTGAGGAGCATCTTAGTGGGGTCGCTGGAGGGGTACGCCAAAGAACCACCCACCTTGAGAACTGCACTCATTTGACCGTCCGGTCCCTCTACTGTGAGATACACGCTGTCCCAAGTAAGGCTTGCATCTGTGAACTTGACAGTGTATGGACCAAGCTGAACACTGCCTCCCAAGGGCAGGCTGATACCCGTAATACTGGCGTACTTAATTTCTGAAGCACTTACTCGATGGATATGAAGCATTGATAAAGACAGGAGCACTATCAGGATTAAAGCCACAGGTTTTCTCATTATGCATACCTCCACACACCAATATGTACACAACTGCCTACACAATGAAAGGGGGGAAGGTATAAAGGCCTTACGGTATAAGCCTCTTCCTATCTCTTGGGAATAGGATGACCTCCCTGATGTTGGGAAGGTCGAGCATCTGTTTTATCAGCCTCTCAGCGCCAAGCCCAAAGCCCCCGTGGGGGGGCATACCGTAGCGGAAGGCCCTAAGGTAGAACTCGAAGCTAGCTGGATTCAATCCTTTCTCCTTAATCTGCTCGACGAGAACATCAACGCGGTGCTCCCTCTGGCCACCGGAGGTTATCTCCACACCGCGATACTCGAGGTCAAAAGCGCGACATATTTCCGGCCTATCCTCGTACTTCATAATGTAGAAGGGCTTCGCCTCGCTCGGATAGCGGTAGAGGAAGTAGAGTGGAGCGTTTTCGTTCTCAAGCATGTACTTTCCAAGGAGCTTTTCTCCCTCGGTGTCTATGTCCTCTCCCCACGGGATTTCCTTTCCAAGGTCGGACAGGATTTCAAGGGCCTTATCGTAGGTGACGCGCGGGAAGGGCAGTTTCGGTTCTTCAAGCTCGAAGTTGAGGGTTTCAAGCTCCCTGGCGTTGTGCTCGCGGACGTAGTTGATTACATAAGCTATCAGCCTCTCGAGGAGATTCATTACCTCCTCCTCGCTCTCGATGAAGGCTATCTCGGCATCAATGCTCCAAGCCTCGTTTAGATGTCTGGTTGTGTTGTGCTCCTCAGCCCTGAAAATTGGTGCTATTTCATAGACCCTGTCCAGACCGCTTGCCATCATAATCTGCTTGTAGAGTTGTGGACTTTGTGCCAAAAAGGCATCCTTCTCGAAGTACTTCATCGGGAAGAGCTCGGTTCCGCCCTCGGTCGCTGTAGCTATAATTTTGGGCGTGTGAATCTCGATGAAGCCCTCGTTGTGGAAGAAATCCCTGGTTGCCTTGAAAACGCTGGAGCGTATCTTGAATATCGCCATTACTTCGGGCCTTCTTACGTCCATGAAGCGGTTGTCAAGCCTCGTATCGAGTTCTGCCTTGACTTTTCCCGTCGGGTCAAGTGGGAGAGGGCTTTCCGCCCTGCTGAGTATTTCGAGCTTCTCCGGGAGAATCTCAAAGCCGAGCTTTGCCTTGGGTGTGAAGTTGACGATGCCTTCAACCGCAACAACGTCCTCGCTGTTGAGCCTTGGAATGAGCTTAAATATCTCCTGGCTTACCTTCTTCTTCGGGGCGGTAATCTGGACTATTCCCTCCCTGTCCCTCAGCCAGAGGAACTTGATTCCGCCCAGGTCTTTTATTTCCCACACCCAGCCAGCAACCTTAACCCGCTGGCCGTTGAGTTCTTCCGTAATCTCGCTCGAGTAGTGCGTCCTGTACATGGCCATCCCCAGAAGGAGTAGGGGCGAGCTTTTAAAGGTATTCGATAAGGAGAAGAAAAATCAGACGAAGGAAATCTTGACTTCATTACCAACTATCTGGCTGAGAACACTCTCCAGGATTTCCGGCTTCTCCGGAAGCTTCTTCCTGTCCCTGCCGAAGACGAGAACCTTGTAGTAGGTCTCGCCACCGGGCCTGTAAACGACGTTAACACCGAAAACGCCGGCTGGATAAAGCAGGTCGGAGGCGAGCTTCTTGAGCTCATCGGTGCTCTCGGCCTTCATGCCCTCGATGACTCTGACGCGCTTACCAAGCTCCCTAATGAGAATTTTTATGTTCTTTCCGCCCTTACCTATGGTTATGGGAACATCTCCTTCGCCAACGACTATGACGATAAGGTCTCCAGCCTCGACGGCCTTCTTAAACTCGATGTCCACGTCTCCAAGAAGCTTGTAGAGTAAGCGTGCGACCTTAACGTCCAGCTCGGAGATTATACCCTCCTGAAGTTTCTTTTCATCAGCAGGGCAAAGAATGTCGTCGGTCTTGAGACAAACCTCACAGATTGGCGCCTTCACGTTCTCACCTCCTTAGAATGACCTTGATGGGCTAACCCTTAATTCAGGAAGCCCTTTAAAAAGGTTATTATGTGAGGCGAAAAGGAGAAGAACTCAAAGTTCGCCCTCGATTTCCCGCCTTATCCTCTCGATGAATTCCACCGTAAAGTTGTGCCTTTCTTCAGCGATGCGCTTTGCCGTTTCGGTGTACATAAGGTCCTTGAGCTTGAGAATCTTCTCCTCAAAGTGCCTGAGGGAAGTCTCAATGTCCCTTCCGTGCTCACCAGAATACATGAAAACGCGCGCTATTCCTATCGCGCCTATTGCATCGAGCTTGTCCGCGTCGCTAAGGATTTTAGCCTCAAGTGTTCTCGGCTCGGGACCACGGGAGAAGCGGTGGGCCTCGATTGCATGGGCAACCGCTTCACTCTTCCCCTCAGGATAGCCGAGGCTTTTAAGAAAGCGCCTAGCTATCCTAGCACTTTCAATGGCATGATCCTCGACCTTCCCACTGTCCTCAAGGGGCCTCGCTATGTCGTGGAGGAGAGAAGCCAGTGCCAGGATTTCAAGGTCGGCGTTCTCTTCCCTGCCTATGTGCATGCAGAGGTTAAACACCCTCTCAACGTGGCTGAAGCCGTGTGTTCCCTCCCTCTCAAAGAAGCCCCTAGCAAACTCGCGCGTTCTCTCTATGAGTGTCCTCGTTTTGGCGTCAGGTATGAACTCATCGAGCCTCATGGACTCACCGGGGGTAAAAACTGGGAAGGGATTAAAAGCCTTTCTCCAGCTGTCTTTTTTCCTTCAGGAGTTCTAAACCCTCAACGAACACGTCTCCCCTGCTAACGGTATCGTTAGGAGAGAACTCAAATGTTTCACCTGCAATGTAAACACCATCTTTAATGAGGTGACCCATCTCACGAAGGATTTCTCTAAGAGCACTATCACCCCGGCGGGTTGAACCCTTAATTGCCTTGGCTGCCTTTACAAGGCCGTTCTCCACGTATATAACCCACTCCTTACTGCCATTCTGGATTCTCATCCCACCGTGGTGTGTTTTCAGGAGCATCAACAGAGAGTCAAGGTCATTTCCAGTTACCCTCTGAAGTTCATTAATGTCCACACGGGTCTCCGGGTAGGAACCCAGTATCTCCTCCACATCGGCCTCGTAAACTTCCACTGCCTTAACGAGTTTATCTTTAATTGCCCTCATAATTTCTCCAAATGCCTCATTTCCTGCAACCTTGGAACCACCAATAACGTTCTCAACGAGCGAACCAACTATCTTTTCATCCTTTATTATAATGTATCCCGTCTTTAGTGAGGACTCATCCTTCCAAGCCACCTTCAGGTAGCCCCGCCTAACCCCTTCCCTAACTGCTAGGGGGTCGTCAAAATCCGTTATAACTCCAATGTACCTTCCGTGAATCATATAAACCACCACCGGAAAAGGAAGAAAAGTTAGAGCATTGAAGCAACCTTTTGAGCGTTCCTCTTGAGATAGATTCTCACAAGACCCAGATTAACCTTTGGGTCTGTAAGAACCGTAAGGACTGCGTTTTCACCGGCTTCAACTGTTATTATCTTGCCCTTTGGTGACTCAAGGGTAACCATGTCAACTGCTTCCTCGTGGAACACTTCATTGGAAACGTTCAGAGCGGTACCGTATATCGTAGCCACCATCGCCGCAACGCTCTCAACGTCTATGGTTCTGTCACTGGCTTGTCCCTCAATGAGAAGACCGTCCTTGCTGACGACGGCAACTCCCCTAACACCATCAACCCTAAGGAGGTCGGCTATAACGTTTTCAAACATTCCCATCACCCCAGAATCAGCATGTCAACCTCAACGTGCTTGTCGTGGACACGTATCTCCTTTATCAGGACGTTCTTGCCGGAGAACTTCTTGATTGCAACTGCAACAGCGTTTGCCATTGGATAGAGAACAGGTTTTATGCCCTTCTTTTCAAGCAACTGAAGGGCGTAGAGGTCCATTGGGCTGTCGAGCTTTAGGGTAACCTTGTTCCCATTGACCTCTATTTCACCTTTCTCGGCAAAGCCGAAAGTGTTTATCATGACCTCTGTAAAGCGGTTGAGCAGTTCCTGAGGGTCGTTGCTACCCTCGAAGTTGAGTCCATACTCTTCCATCATGGCATGGAGGAGTTCCTCACCGATGGAATTACCTAACCCTCTCGCACCAGCACCCAAAACCTTGTAGATGCCGTAGAGTATCAGATTGTTAACCTTTGTCGCCATTTCCTCAGACCTCTCATTCATTCTCTCCACGACCTTCGCCTCCGTCATGGGAGATACCACCATCCCCTCGTTATCAAGCTTTTATAAAGTTTTCTAACATCTTGTATACAAGTTCAGGAAATCCGTCGAAAATTTATCAACTTGTTTAAAATTTAATATTTGCTCCTTATTGTTTGGATATTATTTCGCCAGGGTATTTAGGGAAGTTATATTGAAACCTATGGAGACGTTTTAAGCCTTAAGTTTATAAACCGGTTTGATTAGTAACGACCAATTGGATATGAAACTAAAACAAAGTGACATTAATAAAATAATAAAACTAAGAAGACGGGGGTTAAAAATAAGAGAAATTGCGGAAATTTTTGAAGTATCACCCAGGCGTATTCAGCAGATTCTCAGGAACCCGGAGTTAAAGACGCCCGGGCGAAGACACCGCAAACTGCCAGTGTGGATACGTGACAGAATCGTCCAGCTAAACGAACAGGGTTATTCAATTAACAAGATTTATATAGTGTTAAAGTCAGAAGGTATTTCAATTTCAAAATACAAGATATGGAAAACAATTCAGGAGTATAAATCAATCAAGACCGAAAAAACACGGGAAGAGTTCAGACAGATAATCAAAACTCATAGTCCGGCCGTTCAAATCTGCATTATTAATGGAGGAAAAAACAGTGTGTCCAAGCTCTTGTTGATAATAAAGATTCCCGACTGCAAAGTGCTGTATTGCAGGGTTTTTGAAAAACTCAAGCTGAGGGACATAATTCAGGTGTTTGACTCGGAGGTCATTAAATCCTTCAAACCAAAACTTGTAGTTTTAACCCCGGTACCACCTCTGGTTCCGACCCGAGGTTCGAGTAACAGACTGACACGTCATTTAAATAACCTTCAGATACCCTTTGTATGGATTCCCAAGTCCCTAAAAGAGGTTTATAAATCCTACGAAAGGGAAATCAAAAAGCTTTTTAGGGCCAAACTATCGTGCACTCAGGGTCTCATCAAAAAGATTGAGAAGGCGTGTAAAAATTTCTATGGGGTGAATGGAGATGAGAATAATAGAGCGGATAAAGGGATTTCTAAAAACAAAGAGTGCTGATGAAATAAGAAACTTCAAAGGCATTCTTACGAAAAGATACGGCCTCAGGAGGTACCTCTACGCGACTTCGGAGGGACTGCCGATAATGGGGAACTTTGAGAAATATGAGGAACTGTCTGCAAAGACCCCAGAAATTTTTAGGGCACTTTCGGAACTCGAGGCCTCGGACAGATATATAATATTAGGCACTGAAAAAACTTATCTCCTCCTGAGGATTACACCTGAAGTGCTTCTTCTGGCCGAGGCGACTAAAAAGCTCTCCCAAGAGGAGATAAACAGGATAGTGGATGAAACAAAAAGAGAGTTCGGCATCTAATCACAGGGACATTTCAACAAGTTTGAAGATAGCGTCAATAAAAGCCCTGTGAACTTCAATCGGAATCCCATCCACGCTGATTTCTCTCCTTTTGCTTACTCCATCTATAAGACCGTTCTCAACAAGAACCCTAACGACAAATGCCTCCTCCCAG
>NZ_WAKV01000026.1 GCF_015523185.1 Thermococcus sp. | reverse complement strand
TGCAACAAACTGGGCAACCAGTGAGAACTCAAAGATGGAAGTCTTTGGATACAACGTTTACAAGTTTCAAGGCTCAGGACACTACGCAATCTTCTACCCACTGCCCGACGGTACCGTAAAACTCCTCAAGACCGGAAAAGTGGGAACACTGTCGGTCTTCCTCAAGGTTCCAAGGGAAGCATGGTTGAAAGAGTACTCCAAAAATCCGACGGCTCTGAAGGCACTCTCCACACCTATTATTATATTTGTAAATGACAATGGCATCGGCATTGAGAGTCTACACGGAAGCAGGATAACCCTGAAACCTTTCCAGATTCCACCAAACCGGAGCCTTTGACCATTAGACTGTGTCCCGGAGGATACGTTCCGGTGGGCGGCAGATACTGCGTTCCCAAAGACCCCACTTCAAACTGGGTTGACGTTATAAGATGTCGTGTTTACCATGTGGCTCTTCTTAAGTGAGAGCACGTACTCCTATTGGACTGTTGGAATAGACTTGGGAGGCATCGAAGTCCGCAGTGCTAAAGTGGGTAATAACTTTGAGGGAAAGTCCTTGGACATTGAATACTCAACCCCAGGAACTATTAACCCCGCCAATCCTATTTGGTCTCGGTACCTCAACCTGTATATTAAATATCAAATCGTTGTGTTCGGTGTTCTCGCCTACGACCGCTATACAGGAAAGTTTACAAACATCCCCATTACTGCAACTTATCCGCTTGAGATACTGTCAACGGGCAAATATACCATTCACGAAACCCAAAACGGCCCCACGTACGTGGAGGGAAATGGATATCATTTCCATAACTTTGGGATTTCACACCGCCTCAGATGAAGTATCGGGTTTTCATTACTTCCTCAGTGCAATCCCCCAGAGAGACTGTTCAGTTCTGTTTTACAACATTACTCTAAAAACCCAGGATTATCAGCACGTCGGGGTTCCAATGCTTCTGGTAACAGTAACCGACGGGAACTCAGGAGGAATCTGCAATCCACAGACGGGAGTGTGCATAGACTCTCACGACAGTAATGGTGAATGGTGCCAGTAAGTGAGTTTCCAGAGGGCTCTTTTGTTTTTCTTTATCTTTAAAAAGACAATATACTGCCTTAATTCTGGGAGGAAAAATGACGAAAAACGAAACCCTTGTGAAGTTTATCTCTCACCTCAAGGTCCTCATCGAGATGGAAAGGAAGGCCGAGATAGATACCATGAGAGCTGAGATGAAAAGGCTGAGCGGGCGAGAGAGGGAGAAGGTCGGGAGAGCGATTCTGAATCTCAACGGTAAAGTCGTCGGCGAAGAGCTCGGCTACTTCCTTGTCAAATACGGGCGCGATAGAGAAATCAAGACGGAGATAAGCGTCGGCGATTTGGTAGTAATCAGCAAGAGGAACCCGCTGGAGAGCGATTTGGTAGGAACCATGGTCGAGAAGGGAAAGCGCTTTCTAACGGTTGCCCTCGAAACAGTTCCAGAATGGGCGCTTAAAGGGGTTAGGATTGACCTCTACGCCAACGACATAACATTCAAGCGCTGGCTGGAGAACCTTGACAACCTTCGTGAGAGCGGGAGGAGAGCCCTTGAACTTTATTTGGGCTTGAGAGAACCGGAAAAAGGTAGAGAGGTTGAGTTCAGACCCTTTGATAAAAACCTGAACGCGAGCCAGAGGAAGGCCATTGCAAAGGCCCTTGGAAGTCCCGATTTCTTCCTAATCCACGGTCCCTTTGGAACAGGCAAAACCAGAACCCTCGTAGAACTGATACGGCAGGAGGTCGAGCGGGGTCATAAGGTTTTGGCAACGGCCGAGAGCAACGTTGCAGTTGACAACCTCGTTGAGAGGCTCGTTGGTTCTGGCCTTAAGGTCGTTCGCATCGGCCATCCGAGCAGGGTCTCGAAAGCTCTCCACGAAACGACCCTTGCTTACCTTATAACCCAGCATGAGCTCTACGGCGAGCTGAGGGAACTTCGCGTAATCGGTCAGAACCTGAAGGAAAAGAGGGACACCTTCACAAAGCCCGCCCCCAAGTACCGCCGTGGGTTGAGCGACCGCGAGATTCTGAGGCTGGCATCTAAAGGCATAGGAAAGAGGGGCGTTCCGGCCAGGCTAATCCGTGAGATGGCCGAGTGGATTAAACTAAACGAGCAGGTGAGCAAAACGTTTGAGGACGCGAGAAAGCTCGAGGAGAGAATCGCAAGGGAGATTATAATGAAAGCCGACGTGGTTTTGACAACCAATGCATCGGCTGGCCTTGATGTCGTTGACTACGGTTCCTACGACGTTGCTATAATTGATGAGGCAACTCAGGCAACGATACCCAGCGTTTTAATTCCAATAAACCGCGCCAAGCGCTTTGTCTTGGCTGGAGACCACAAACAGCTTCCGCCAACCATACTGAGCGAAAAGGCCAGAGAGCTGAGCAAAACCCTCTTTGAAGGTCTAATCGAGCGCTATCCGTGGAAAAGCGAGATGCTGACAGTCCAGTACAGGATGAACGAAAGGCTGATGGAATTCCCCAGCAGGGAGTTCTATGGGGGAAAGGTCAAAGCCGATGAGAGCGTGAGGAATATAACGCTTGCCGGCCTCGGAATCAGCATTCCAAGAGAAAACGACCGGTGGAGTGATGTCCTAAGGCCTGAGAACGTCCTCGTCTTTATAGATACATCATCCCTTGAAAACCGCTTCGAGAGGCGGAGACGGGGAAGCGAGAGCAGGGAAAACCCCCTTGAGGCCCATCTTGTTAGAGAGACCGTTGAGAGGCTCTTGAAACTCGGCGTTAAACCGGAGTGGATTGGAGTTATAACCCCCTACGACGACCAGAGGGACTTAATAAGCTCCCTCCTTCCCGAGGAGATTGAAGTGAAGACCGTTGACGGCTACCAGGGCAGGGAGAAGGAGGTAATCGTTCTCTCCTTCGTCCGCTCCAACAGAAAAGGCCAGCTCGGCTTTCTGGAGGATTTGAGGCGCTTAAACGTCTCGCTGACGAGGGCGAAGAGAAAGCTCATTCTCGTCGGCGACTCCTCAACGCTGAGTGTCCATCCAACTTACAAACGGCTGATTGAGTTTGTAAAGGAACGGGAGACGGTTGTTGATGCCACAGCCCTAAATGAGAAACGTTAAAACCATCGGGCGATATAGAGATACACGGGGGAGAACATGGGGAAGGTAATTACCATATCGGTTCCCGAGTGGGTGGACGAGAAAAAGTTCAAAGACGCGTTTATACGGGCGCTGATTGAGAGCTCACCCGAGAAAATAAGCATAGGCGAGCTTAGGAAACTCCTGGGTATATCCGAGACCGAAGAGGAGGTAGAGATACCCCCAGAAATCGAGAGTATCAGAGAAAAGGACAGAAGGCGGTTGAAGTGGCTGTCTTAGATACTAACGCCGTTATCGAGCGGGTGAGACGGAGGGAGGAAATTACAGAGGATATCACAGGAGTCACCTTTGTTGAGTTCCCGCGGATTGCAAGGTACTCAAAGTTCCATGGAAACGTCCTGTTCCCGATTCTGGACGATTACATTCTTGCCCACAGACTTCAGGAGGAGCTCCTCAAAAAAGGAGAGCCAAGGGGATTCGCAGACCTCCTGATCGCTGCAATATGCATAAACCGCGGGGAGGAACTGATAACATACGACTCGGACTTCTTGGCCATCGCAGAGGTCTCAAACCTTAAGCTGATTCTTCTTGAGCGTTAAAGTTTAAATACTCACCACGAAACCAACCACATGTTCCTCTACACGGAGAACTTCGAAGAGCAGAAAGCCAGGGCAATGGAAAGCCTGAGAAGGGCTTTGGAAGAAGACAAGGTGGACCATGATATAATCCCCCTGCTCGAGAAACTGAACGCGCTGGAAAGCTACTTCACAACGAGTTCTTGCTCTGGCAGGATTTCCATCATGGAGATGCCCCACTTTGGAGATAAGCTCAACTCGGTCTGGCTCGGCAAGTGGCATCGCGAGGTTTCCGTGGAGGAAGTCCTTGTGGCGGTTAGGAAACACAAATCGGGCCAGCTCTGGTTTCTGGTGAGGAGCCCAATCCTGCACGTTTCAGCCAGAACAATGGAGGACGCCGTCAGGTTGCTCAACCTCGCAATTGGCCTCGGCTTTAAATACAGCAACATAAAGAGCGTGAGCCACAAAAAGTTACTCGTCGAGATACGCTCCACCGAGAGAATGGACGTTCCCCTGGGTGAGAACGGCGAGCTCTGGGTTAGCGAGGAGTACATTGAACGAATCGTGAAGATAGCCAACGACCAGCTGAGAAGGTTTAAGGGAAAGCTGAAGAAACTTGAGGAGAACCTAGACCGCCTTGGGCAACGTAAACCTTAAACGTAGAAGAGCATCCCATCGTAAGTGACCAGAACCCTGTTTCCCCACCTCTTCCTCACGTACTCGACAAGCTCGAGGAACGGCAGGTTCTTGTGGGAGATGTGGCTTAAAACGGTTCTCTCAGCCAGGGAAAGCCCAATCTCAGCGGCTTCATCAACGTTGTTATGATACGGGTCGCTGAAACCTGGGGGGTAAGTTGCATCCACTATCGCGAGCCTCAGCGGTGCCCTCTCTTCCAGAAACTCCCGCGTTTCCCTTGGGAGGCCCTTTGTATCGTAGAGCAACGCGACACTTTTGCCGTCCTCTTCAATGAGGTAGCCGAGGGTCTCAATCCCGTGGTTGAGCCTTAAAGCTGTAATCCTAAGGGTGTCAAGTTCAACACTTTCAAAAGGCTTCAGGATTTTTGGCCTCAGGTTCTTGGGGTCGTTGAGGATTAGTGCGTCGGCCTGTCCCTCCGGCGCGTAGAGCTCCGTTTTCCTCGCCATCCAGCGGAGCTTGTAGAGGCCGTAGATATGGTCGTGGTGCCAGTGGGTCAGGAAGATGGCCTCCAACGGGACGTTGAGGAGGTCCCTTATGTCGGTTCCAACGTCAAAGAGAACCGCTCTCTTGTTTTCGGTGATTACGGCGAGGGTTGATGGTTTCCTCTGGGCGAAGCCGAACTTTCTGGCCTCGTTGCAGGTCGAGCAGGTGCAGAGGTGAGCCGGAATACCCTCACTCCCGCCGGTGCCGATGAAGTAGACGAGCATCGCCACCACCTGTTTTATGGCCGTAAAATAGTGGCTGTCTTTATAAGGGTTCTCCCCGAAATCTGGTCGATGAAGTTCATAGCGGACATGATGCTTGGAAGGTTAGCGAGATGGCTCAGGCTTTACGGTTACGATACCCTCTACGGAATCAGAGATGACGATGAGATAATCCGCGTTGCGCTTAGGGAGGAAAGGGTAATCCTAACAAAAGATGTGGCCCTCGCCAGAAGAGCCGAGAGACTCGGTGCCAGGGTTTTTCTCCTCCGCTCCAATTCGCTCGGAGGGCAGGTTAAAGAGCTCAAGGAGCTTGGAGTTGAGTTTGGGGAGCTCTTTCCTTCTAAAGCTCGCTGTCCCAAGTGCAACGGCCCGATAAAACCCGTCTCCAAAAACGAGGTTAAAGGGAAAGTCCCTCCCAAGGTTTACGAGAGCTACGACGAGTTCTACGTCTGTCAGAAATGCAGTCAAATCTACTGGCCGGGAAGGCAATGGAGGGAGATGCTGAAAATCGATAAAAAGCTGAGGGGAGAATGATGAAATGGGAACGTTGGAAACCCTTCTACCTCCAAATCGTTAGGGAAATGGGGTATCCAATTGAAGAAGACAGAAAATCTGCCGAGCTGTTGAGAGCGCTCCTCCTCGAGGGCGATGATTATATCCTCCGGGAGGAGCTTGAGGCAGTAATCGAAAGAAAAGCCTACGTCTTCGGCGCCGGTCCGAGCCTTGAGAGGGCCTTACAGGAGTTCGACTTTTCAGATGGGACGTTGATTTCAGCCGATGGCGCGACTTCGGCCCTGCTCGATGCCGGCCTTTTGCCCGATGTGATAGTTACCGACCTCGACGGAAGGATTCCCGATATCAAGATAGCGAACGACAGAGGTTCCTTCCTTGTTGTCCACGCCCACGGCGACAATATGGACAAGCTGACGGCTTACATCCCGCTCTTCTCAAGGATTCTGGGGACCTGCCAGACCGAGCCCCTTGACATAGTTTATAATTTCGGTGGCTTCACTGACGGCGACAGGGCCGTTTTTTTAGCTGATGAGCTTGGAGCCAAGGAAGTGGTCCTCGTTGGCTTTGACTTCGGCAATATAGTGGGAAGGTGGAGCAAGCCTTATCTAAGGAACCACTCGCCTGTCTGGGAGAGCAAGCGGAAGAAGTTCGAGTTTGCCAGAATGCTCCTTGAATGGTTGGAAAAAAACGGGAGGGCAAAAATCAAATACCTCATTCCAAATCCCTGAGTTTCTTTACCTTTCCGCCTTTTATCTCGACGTAACCGAGCCTCTTGAGGAGCTTGAGCGTCTCCTCGAAGGAATCCCGGGAGTAGTTTATCACGAGGGTTCCCTTCGGCGTTGGTACCGCTATCGGGGAGGCCCTCAGGAATCCCCTGACGAACTCCTCCTCAGGGATTTTCTTGTCTCCGAGGGCCTTGAGAATCTCCTCTGCTAGTATTGCCCTGCCTATGAGCGCGAAATAAACCTTCAGGAGGTAGTCCTCGGGGAAGTATTTGCTCGCTATCTTTCCGAGGGCGTTTATCTTCGCTATTCTCAGTTCGGGTATTTCAAACTCGTGCTCTATGACCAAATCCACGAAGGCAAACTGTTTAACATGTTTTTCAACTGCTTCTGGATTGTGGACGAGGTTAAACGGAAACTTGAACTCAAATTTAAGTTCTTCAACGTTGATGCCTTCCTTGAGCTTGACGTTCACACCATCGTACTCTACGGCACCGTTGCGGTAGAGCTGGTCGAGGAGTTCCGCCACCCAGAGACCCTCTTTGAGTAGCTCGTCCGCCTTCTCCCCCGCCTTTAGATGCTCAAGGAGATGATTGAGACTCTCCTTAAATGACAGAAAACCCTCATTGATTGCCTCGATGTCAGCCCCTTCAAGGTTCTCAATCTTTTCCTCTATTTCCTTAAGAGTCCCCTCGATTAGGTAGCCAACGAAGGCTTCATAACCCTCTCTGGAGTGCATCTCGAACTTTATCCCTTCCCTTCGGAGTTCCTCCATGAGTGCCCGCTTGACGGCCTCGTTCTTTGTTACAAGTCTCATGAAACCACCCAACTGGTGAACGTTGTCACTCTTATAGACTTTCCGCCGGGGCGGGAAAATATTAAAAGCTCCAAACATAGCAATGCCGGGGATGAACATGAGTGAAAAGCAGTACCTCCTCGACAAAACGCTGGAACGCTGGAAGGGGAAGAGAGTTGCAGTCGGTGTCGGCAGTGAGACGAGTTTTTCCGGGATTCTGGTTGACTTTGATGAGGAGATAATCCTTCTCAGGGAAGTTACTGATTACGCGGGGAACAGGGCGAAGGAGCTGATAGTCAAGATAGACGACCTCAACTGGATAACCCTGCTCTGAGGTGGTATTATGAGGGCGATGGCGTTTGTCGGCTTCAAGAAGAGCGGGAAAACTACGACGGTTGAAGCGGTCGCGAGAGTCCTGAAGGAGCGCGGTTACCGCGTTGCAATAGCCAAGAGCATGCACTCCAACTTCGACAGGGAAGGAAGCGACACATGGCGCTTTTCTCAGGTGGCCGATGCAGTTCTGGTTAGGGCCCATGACACCGATGCGGTTCTCTTTAAAGCCAATGACATCAACGCGCTCTTTTCAATGGTCTCGACAGATTTCCTCCTCCTTGAGGGCTTCAAGTCGGTCCAGCATGTTCCAAGGGTAATATGCGCGAGGAGTGATGAAGATGTTAGAGAGCTCAACGACGGACTTGCTGTGGCGGTGAGTGGGGTAATAGCGTCCACCGGCGTTGATGAGATAGAGGGCCTCCCAGTGATAGATGCAACCAAAGAGCCAGAGAAGTTGGCCGACCTCGTTGAGAAGCGCGCCTTCATGCTTCCGAACATAGACTGTGGCCTCTGCGGTTTTAGCTGTGCTGAGATGGCCAGGATGATAATAAAGGGCGAAAAAACACTTAAGGACTGCGTTGTGCTCAGCTCGAAGCCGAAGGTGACGGTTAAGATAGACGGGCAGGTTCTCCCAATGAAAGACTGGGTCCAGGAGCTCGTTGAGAAAACGATAAAGGGCATGCTCTCGGCGATGAAGGGCTACCGCGAGGGAAGGAGAATAGAGATAGTGATTAGGGATGAGT
>NZ_WAKV01000025.1 GCF_015523185.1 Thermococcus sp. | reverse complement strand
CCCGGGGAGCGAAGGGGACTCACGGCTCGCCGAGACGCTCATCCCCCGCGGTTTCCCGGGGGCGTTGGGGATTTACCGTTTGGGCTTAAATCGTTAGCGGTTCACTATCGAGCTAACACCAGCAGAGGCAAATATCAGAACCTCGATGGTTCTGTAGGCTTCTTCAACGCTCTTAGCACTAAAGCGAACTGTCTTTCCATTGAGCCTCTCAACGAAGGGCAACAGCTCGGCTGTCTCTGCATAAGTGCTGTTGAGGAAGCGTAGCTTGACTTCAACAGGCGTTTCTGTTTTGAGGGGTTTGAGCTCTTCCCGTTTAAAGCGTTCGAAGGCCTCAACCGTTCCCTCACGGAGGAGCTCTTGTATCTTCTCCATTCCCGGGCTGATTGCGGAGTACCTGCCGAAGCTTTCCTTCAGGACAATCCCAACGGCCCAGGGAAGGTGTTCTTTAACGTCGGTCTCGATTAGGCTCTTGTCTCCAGCTACCATTGCAACGGGAACGTCCCATTCGCCGAGGAGGTAGGCATTGAGAAGCGTCTCACTCACCTCAATTCCGTTTATCTCCAGTTTATCAATCGAGGCACTGCTGTAGGTGTGGTCGAAGGTGGCTTTTCCGCTTCCGGCCTTGGCATGGTAACCGAGAAAAATCGCAAAATCTGAGCCCTTGGCTCCAGCGACCATACTTAGTGGTCTTGGAAATCCCCTCACAACTTTAACGTAGCTAGGTGTGTCCTCCACAAGAACATTAACCATCGGGCCGTGGCTGTCGGCTATAACTACCTCTTCAACTCCCGCTTCATGGTGCAGGGTTTCGGCGACGACTTTCACGACTTCCGTCGCTATCTTTCTGGCCTCAGCGTAGAGGGCACCCTTCACGAAGAGGTGCTCTCTGCTAACAATATGGGGAAGACCCTCGAGGTCGAGGGAAATGAAGGCCCTCATGGCAATCACCGGGAATACGTCGGAGGTGTCAGGATAAAAACCCACCGAGGCTCTGATAACTCCCAGGAATATATCCGGCGAAGACCAATAATTCCCGCTCATGAAAAAGGTTTTATAGGACTTCTTTTAAAGAATAAAACGGTGATAGGCATGCAGATACTTGAAGTTAACATTAAACTCCCCTATCGTAAGAGGGGAGATGTATTAGGCCATCTTTTATCCAAAATTTCCGGCAGGGTTAGGGACATCCACTTCCTCCCGCCCGATGCAACAGGCATGTCCGAGGTCAGGATGGAGCTCGTTGGTGGTAAGGACCTAATTGGGGAACTTAAGAGGGTTGTAAAAAACGGAAAGGTGTCCTTCAGGATTCTTTCCGAGGCTTGATTCTATTTTATATCCGCTTCATGCCGAGCTCAGTGCCACCCAGACGAGGAACATCGTCCCTATGACGTCGCTGAGGGTCGTAACCACAGGAATGGCCACGTTGTCGGGGTCCCAGTTGTATTTGTCGGCAAGTATTGCAACCACCAAACCGATTAGCATGGCAACCATGATTACAAAGGGAAATCCGAGGACGAAGTTCCAGAGGATTCTTGCCGGCCTGTGGATGTAATGGACAACTACCCACATCGAGATTAGGTTCGTTAAGTAGCCTATTATTGGGGCCAGAATCAAGAGAGATATGAAATCGTAGAGGGTTTCCCGGCTCTTAACGGCCCCTACACCCTCTAGGTGTATTTTTGTTGACACCTTCGCGGCTATTATCGAACCAAAGTTGCCCATACTGTCGTTCACACTCGGCCACATGACGCTGACAATTATCACCGTGTTGATTATCCTCTCGTATTTAACGAGGAGCCCGCCTGTTACAGTCTCGATGAGGGCCATTGCCCCGATTATAGCGGCGAGCTCTCCGAAGGCCCTCTTGTGTTCCTTCTGGAATTTGGCCTTAAAGGTCAGCGCGATGAGAATAGCCAGCATTGTAAATGACAGTGTGTAGAAAGCATCCTCGTGATGGAGGTAGAGCAGTGCAAAATAGACCATCGTCGGCATTGTTATTAAGTCTGCAATCGAGCTTATCAGCGGTGCGGCTATCAAATCCGGGTCATAACCCTTCTTGAAAGGGATTATTGTAATGAGGGCCGTCCCATAGCCGAGAATGACACCAATGAAGATTGCAGAGGCAATTACCATAAGCAAAACTATAACGTCCTGAACGATGTTATGGACAAGGAACAGGCCGACTACCCAGAGCACTATCAGGGGTATCTTGCTACTCAGAATCGCCATAACTATCTGCGTCGTTACCTCCGGGTCCCTGACGCTCTCAATAAGGCCAAGATTCAGCTTTGTTGTGAAACGGGATGCCAGAGCAGAGAAGATGTTTCCGCGCAAATCCATAAGGCCGGGCATTATGAAGACGAGAATCGGGAAGTAGCTCATTATGGTATCCCAGTTCTTACCGAGAACAGCACCGCCCACAAAGTCAAATATCAGGCACAAGAACAGGGCCGGAAACGAGAGTAGAAACGCGTCCCTGAGCTTGCCCCTGAGCGTTCTTGAGGTTCCTATTGCACTCTTTACCACCGTCATCGTCTCCACCTCCCACTGCAGTCACCCTCCCATTTCTGGCTTCTCTGGGATACTGACGATTTAGCTGACCAAAAACTTATAAAAAAGTTGTGGTTCAACCACGGAAGCTAAAAACTAACCTTTGATTCCCCTGTTGAGCTCTTTAAGCTTTTTCTGAGCCTTTCCAAGGGAGCCAGCCTTTTCTATGGCCGTTCCCGTAACGACTATATCGGCACCGGCCTCAACGGCTCTTCTCGCCTGCTCCCCAGTCCTTATGCCCCCGCCAACTATGAGGGGCACGTCTATGACCTTTTTCACAAGGGAAATCATCTCGGGTGGGACGGGCTTTTCTGCCCCACTTCCGGCCTCAAGGTAAACGAGCCTCATTCCCATATACTGGCCGGCAAGAGCGTAAGCGGCCGCTATCTTCGGTTTGTGTCTCGGGATTGGCTTGGCATCTCCGACCCAGCCGACGGTTTCCCCGGGCTCGATTATGAGGTACGCCATTGGAATGGGCTCTATTCCATACCGCTTCACCTGGAAAGCGCCCAAAGCCTGGGCACCGGTTATGAAGAAGGGGTTTCTTGAGTTGAGGAGGCTCATGAAAAATATAGCATCTGCATACCTGCTTATCCCCCCGTGGGAACCCGGGAAGAGTATTACCGGAAGGGTTGAGTTCTCTTTTATTGCCTTAACAACATCGTCAAGAACTTCTCCCTCTGCTCCGATGGAACCACCGACCATAATAGCATCAACCCCTATTTCCTCGCTCATTCCGGCTATCTTTCCAGCTGTCTCAGGTGAAACATCGTCGGGATCCAGCAGAACGAAGTGAAGTTTTCCTTCTCTGAGCCTGTCATGGATGTAGCGTTCGACCCTTCCCATCTTGAGCATTCTTACACCCCCTAACTACATTTCTCTCACACTTTTAACGGTTTTCCAGCTCAGGCCGAGGTTTTTGAGGATATCAATGAGGACCCCGTCTGGCTCTTCATCGAAGTGATAGAGGTTTGTGGCGACCTTAACGTCGCCGGCACCGAAGCCAGGGACGGGTTTTCCGTGCTTCGAGACCTCGATGGAGAGCGTTTCCTCAAGCCTTTCCTCGCTTGGAATCAGGTAAGCCCTCAAAAGCCTGGCCTCCTTTAAAAGGTAGTCGATGTGCCAGTGCAATTTCTTTTCTCTCGAGAAGTGCCTTCTGACCCTCTTTTCGAGTGAGTTCATGGCAGAACCCACGTAAACGTAGTAGCCCGGCAAAAGCTCAAAGGTTTTCCCTTTTGTCCTGATGGTTTTTTCTTCGTCGAGCTTTATGACTAGAAAATACGAGCCCTTCATGTTTTCCCATTGGGGGTTGAGTTTATAAGCTCACCTGCCAACGACAATCGGTGTGGATATGGACGGCAGGAAGAAGAAACCCGTTGATGATTTTGCATGGCAGGAGTACGACAGAGAGGAGTTTGAGAGACGCTTTCCAGCTTTGGCGAGAGAGCTGGAAGGCGAAGGAATACCCATAGATGCCTTCAGAATGGACGAGGAGGAAGGCGAGAGGGAGGCCGAGCCCAGAAACTTTTCAGGTTACGAGCCAACTGTCATAGACTTCCTTCGTAGATGCGAGACCGATGAGGAGGCCCTTGAGATAATAAACTGGATGGAGGCAAGGGGAGAGATAACCCCCGAGATTGCGAAGGAGCTGAGGGTAACCCTCACCAAAAAGGGCGTGAGAGCATTCGGCCCGAAAAAGGAGTGGGGATGGTACGAGAGACACGGGAGGGGCTGAGGTGAGAACCTTCATAATAAAGGCAAACAGGGCCCGGACAAAGCCAGACTTCAAGCTTAGCGATTTGCCCGGTACGAGCGGGAGGATAGACGTCCTCTGCAGGTTTCTCAACTCGGCTTTTCTTCTCTCCCACGGCTTCAGAAAGAACGTGCGCGTCTGGCTTCTCCTTTACGGCCCGCCAAACCCTCCAAAGGCAATACGCTTCGAGGGGCCCGAGCTCAAGGTCCGCTTGAACCCGGATGAGAGGAGCACGGCGAAGCTCATAATGAAGGCCCTTAAAGTTGGTGAAAGCCTTAGAGAACCGGGTAAAGAGCTTGAAGTTTATCCCGGTCTGTACGTGAGCAATCGGACTTTTGAGGACGTTGTTCGACTAACGCTCAAAAACTCGGCCCTCTATTACCTTCACGAGGAGGGAAAACCGATAGAGAGAGTTCCCTTTAGGAAGAACGTTGCCTTCGTCCTTGGCGACCATGAGGGACTCGGTAGAGAGGACGAGGCTTTTCTTGAGGGAATCGCGGAAAAAGTAAGCGTTGGAAAAAGGAGTTATTTGGCCTCGCACGTCGTTGCGTACGTCAACATCTTTCTGGATTCCCTCACTCCTCCTCCCTGAGCTTTAGCGAGGTGTGCTCCTGCTTGAGCTCTTCTATCCTCTCAATCAGCTCATCGCTGAGCTTTTTAATGTTCAGGGCAACCTCTTCAAGGGCTTTAATCTTCTCCTCAAGTTCTTTCTCGCGTTCCTCAACTTCCTCCATGGCTTTTGCAAGTTTTTCCTCCTCGCTTTTCCTGTAGACTTCAATTTTCAGGCTATCGTAGTCCCAGACTATCGTGCCGTCTTTAACCTCGAACTCTACGGTAATCCTAACGACGTCTTCCTTGGAGACCCCGAGTCTCTGGAACTCCTCGAAAATTCTCTGGTTGAGCTCTCCTGAGGCCCGTATAATCTCCTTAGGCTCGACCATCTTCCTCGCTAGGGCAAAAAGAACGCGTCTGACCTTGTGGGCGTAGCCGCTCGCCCGAACGTAGCCGGTGCTCAGCCTCATTGCCACCACCAAAAGTTTATTCAACTTCTGTGCATAAATGCTTATTGGTGGTGTGCGGTGAACATTCTAATTTTCGGCCCACCTGGAAGCGGGAAGTCAACGCACTCCCACAGGATTGTCGAGCGCTATGGTCTGACGTATATCTCCTCCGGCGACCTGATAAGGGGGGAAATAGAGAGGAAAACACCGATCGGAAAAGAGATGGAAGCTTACCTGAGCAGGGGCGAGCTAATTCCAGACACGATAGTCAATACATTGATAATATCAAAACTGAGACGCCAGAGGGAGAACTTCATCCTTGACGGCTATCCGAGAACCCCTGAGCAGGTTCTGGCCTTGGAGAGCTATCTTTACGACCACGGGATAAGGCTCGACCTCGCGATGGAGATTTTTATAGACCTTGAGGCGAGCATTAAGCGGATAAGCGGTAGGAGAATCTGCCCGAACTGCGGGGCGGTGTATCACATCAAGTACAACCCGCCCAAAAAGCCCGGAATCTGCGATGTCTGCGGCTCGAAGTTAATTCAGAGGGAAGATGACCGACCGGAAGTTGTCGAGAGGAGGTATAGGATTTACACAAAGAACATGGAGCCAATAATAAAATTCTACCGCAACAAGGGGATATACGTAAGGGTTGAGGGAAATGGAAGCGTGGAAGAAGTGTGGAAAAGGATTCAGCCGTTGCTAGACTACATCAGGGCGAGGAAGACTTACCTAAGATATCCATAAGCATCTGTATCTCTTTCATTCCTGCGAGCTCTTCAGCTTCTCGTATCATGTCCTCCATCCTTCCCATGACAATTGCTAGGGCCCTATCCTTGGGGTCAAGTATCTTTACATTAACGTTAGGGGGATAGTCTTTAAGGAGAATCTTCATGTATGTTTTTGTTTTCTCAGAGATTAACTCTTTCAATTTTTCCTTTTCGTATTGGTCCAACTCTCTCATAACCTTTATAACAACGTCGATTTTTCTGTTTATATTATCGATGGACAGTGTAAGTGCCGATACTGGAATCTCAATTTCCTTGAGTTTTATTATAAGACCTTTTCCTATTCGCTCCGCGATTGATTTCAACTCTTCGGGGGCATCAACAACTAGGGAATAGTGGGGAGTTGTTCTTTTTTCGCTCTCTAATTCCACGACAGAAATGTTCCCCACTGCAAATTTAACGTTGTAAAGTTTTCCAAAAGTAGATGTTGCTTCAGTACAGAGCTTTTCAACAAGTCCTTCTATTATGGTCTCTATAGACATTATTGTAATACCAGTATCCCTTTTTATTCTTAAAGTAAAATTAAGAAAAATAGTCTGTTCTTTAGGAGTAACTTTAACCCTCATTTCTTGTATCTTTATCCCAAATGGTTCCAATGCCTCTTCCAATCTTCCGGCAAAAAGTTTATCTATGATGGGATAATACCCGGGTGGCTCAACGATAAGCACTTATAACACCTCTTCTTTTAATTCTTCCAAAAAGACTTTAATGTTTTCCACTCTTATAAACTTCTGGTGTTCACAATGAAGGTTAGGTTCTACGCTACATTCCGGGAGCTCATCGGAAGGAAGGAGATTGAAGTTCACAGTGTGAAAACGGTTCGAGAACTCATAGACTACCTGGCGGAGCATTACACACCGCAAATTAAGAAGGAGCTCCTTGAAAGTCCGCGTGTCGGTCCGAACAAACCAATAGATGGGATGATTCTTGTGAATGGCCACAACATCCTCCATCTAAAAGGTCTCGATACCGAGCTCAAAGAGGACGACGAGGTTCACATATTCCCACCCGCAGGAGGTGGCTAAAGGGCAGTTCTCTTTTCATCATTGCAGAAAGGGGAAAAGGACGACTTAAAAGGAGAAACATAAGGACGGGAGGCGTCAGCTTCCCTCCCACAGGACGTAGGTCTTCTTGGCAATAAATATCGGCTCAATTCTCTTGCTTACAATGACTACTTTGTCACCGTACCTCTTCTTGAGCTCTTTGATGTAGTTGTCAATAAAGTCCGCGGGAACGCTGGCCTTTCCTGTAATCACGTTGTCTCCCTTCTTAACGCTTGATATCGTCTTTACCGGGATGTAGCCGATGATGTCCATATGAGGTTCGAGGTAGAAGTCTGGCTTGTATATATCTGTGCCGTTTGGAGCAATGTAGTAGTAAATGACCCCCCTAAGGGTGAACTCAACGTTGCTGTAATCCTTATCGAAAGCCTCCGTGAGCTTTATGGTTCCGCTCTGGCCAGGAGCAATGACCCAGCTCGGGTTCGCCAGCTCTCCGTTAACGTAAACTGGGCCGTTAGTGACCCCGACCGGGCCGTCCTGGATGAGGATGAAGCGGTACTTAGTAGCGTTTGGAACATAGAGGTGAACCTCCACTGGTGTCTCGTTGAGGTGGTTAATGTAAACGTTTCTCGCTACTACTTCCCTCTCGATAAGCTTGGTTCCGTTGTAGGCCTCAAAGACAATGGTGCCGTTCTTAACATCTCTACCAAAGGCCGAAATCCAGAGCCTGAGCGTCTGGTTTCCGAGGGGGAGTTTACCTCCCGCCATCGTGCTGTAGAAGGGCTTCCACGTTCCGTTCTGGAGGAAGTCCATCCTGTATATCGCGAAGGGTGTGAACTCATAAACCCTGACGCTTGGGTCATAAATTCCCTGCTTCTTCAGGTAACCATTGTAGGCAGTGTAAACCAGCTTGAAGTTGGCGAAGAGCTTCTGGGCGTCCCACTCATTAATTGAGTACGGAAGGTGGAGTGCCAATCTGACGTAGTCACTGAAGGCTACCTTCTTGTAGGCGAGTATTCCCACGGGGTAAACCTTGTTGTCGGACGTTCTGTATGGGACTATGTAGAGAACGTAAGGCGAGGCGCCTCCGCTGGTCTTGTAGGAGTGCCCATTTATAAGGTCGACCGTCATCTCTGGTTTGAGATACTGGTTCTCTCCCACCTTGACATAAATGCTCTTTGT
>NZ_WAKV01000024.1 GCF_015523185.1 Thermococcus sp. | reverse complement strand
CGGCCGCCGGCCCATCCTCGGGCGGTCAGAGACCCTTTCGGCCTGAGGACCTTCCAGTACCTCAGGCCTATGGGGGATTAGCCCCAGTTTCCCGGGGTTATCCCCCTCCCGAGGGTAGGTTACCGACGTGTTACTGAGCCGTCCGCCGGTGTCCCCGAAGGGACCCCGTGACTCGCATGGCTTAGTCGGACCCCCATAGCAGTGGCCTCCGGCAGGATCAACCGGAATTGAGCAAGGAGTACGGCCGGTGGAACTCCCCTCAAATGGGGGAGTACCGATTCCCGTCCGGGGGTTTGGTCGGGGTGTCGGGCCTGCCTTACCCCCGAGGGGTCCGCCTTTCGGCGTTTCCTCGGGAGCGCACCTGGTGTGACCCGGACTGGAGGGCGGGGTTCATCTTTGGGTGCTTTGCACCCGTTCCCCCCGACGCCGCCGTCTTGGCGCCCGGGTCTTCGTCGCCCCCTGTTCGGGGGCTCCACCCAATAGGGATGAACCTCCGCAGTGAAAAATTTTTGCAAAACCGGTTTCGGGGGAGATTTTTAGAAAAGAAGCTGTCAAAAGAGAGCGCTAAAATGTGCAAAATTGAACATTAAAACGTCAAAAATTTTGCAATCAGAGGCGGAGTATCTCCGGGACGATGCTTATCCTTGATACTGGAGTTGGTATTGTATTTGTAACGGCAAGCTCGTCAACGGCCTCACTGACCCTCTTGATAGCACCCTCGGCAAAGACACCGTGGGTAACTCCAACGAATATCTTACCTGCCCCCAGCTTTTTCAGTATCTCAGAAGCTCTAATCATAGTCCCCCCGGTGCTTATGATGTCGTCAACTATGAGAACGTTCTTCCCCCGGACATCTATGTCCACTGGTCTCATCTCAACCTCGGTTGGAGAAATCCTCCTTTTCTCGAAGTGGCTGTATTCGAGACCGAGTTTTTCAGCAACCGCCCTAGCCCTGTTAAGTGCCCCCCTGTCTGGAGCCAGCACTATTCCATCGCCAAGTTTCTCGGCGAAGTACTTAGCTAGAACCCCCGCTGGAGAGACATTGATACCTTTTCCCGGAAAATATCTAAGCGTCTCGGGATTGTGGAGGTCGAAGACGTAGAGTTCATCATAGTAAAGGCCGAGGGCCTTCATTATTGCCCTCACACTTATTGGCTCCCCCTCCTTGGTAACCCTATCCTGCCGGCTGTAGGCGAAGTACGGCACAACGGCTCTCAGCCTTTGGAAACCCGACTCCCTCAACGCGTCACCTATGAGTAACAACTCCACTATCTTCTCGTCCTGGGGTGCAAAGGTCGAACTAACAACAGTGGCCTCTTTTCCAGAACCTAGAACGCGGACGTACTTCTCTCCATCTGGGAACTTCCTGAGCTCAACTTCGAGGACTTCACCGCCAAGTTCCCTCAGCTCTTTTTCAAAGTGCCTACCCCCGCTCCCAATGACAAACATGAGCGCCACCTCCTTTGACGGCTTTATGTTGAATTCCAGCCTTATAAACCCACCGTCATACCAGGAGAACGGCAATGATTCCAGCTAAGAAAATTCCATCGAAAGTACCGGCTCCCCCGATGCTGACCATTGGAGCGCCAAGGTGTTTGATTTTCCCCCAGTTCATGAGGTCTGCACCGATTAAAACGCCAAGGGTCCCGCTAACGTAAGCAACCAGCGTTGGATTTCCGTCCCCAAGGAGCCACCCCAAGAGAACCGCAACGAGGGGAGGGAAGAGGGAGGGCATCGCGATTCCAAGTCCTCTGATTGGCCTCGCAACGGCGTTGCTCAAAAGGGACGCTATAAAAACAGCGAGAAGGGTGTTCGCGAGGAGGTTATAGTTCCCGAGGTAAATCAGGCGAAAGAGCTCGTAGAGAACGATGCTCAACGGAACGAGCGCACCGCCGACGTTGACAGCTATAATAGTCTTCCTCTCCTCCCAGTCAAAGTAGGGTATTGGATAGAGAATCCCGAAGAAACCGACCTCCCTAACACTGATAACAGGTTCGTAGATTACTTCCTCGGCTATTGGTATGTTTATGAAACTCCCAATGAGGGCAAAGGCGAACAGTGTAACGGCCACCCCAGGCGGGAGGCCAAGTCTGCCAAACGCCATGAGAACGGCACTCGAAAAGAGTAGAAAGACCAGCACGAAGATAAAGGTTATCAGAAGAAGAAACGGCCAGTTCAGGGGAGGAAAAAGGAAGCGCCTTGCATTACTCATCTTTAACCACCACGTTCGCCCAAATCTGGACTCCCTTAGCCATCTCTACCTCCTTGGGTTTCTCGAACTTCTCAGCGTTCCTTAGAACCCATGCGTAGAGGGGCTTGCCGTTGGAATATTCCCTCAGGAACTCAACGCTCGCCCTGTGCTTGTCTTCATGGTCTTTCAACTCCTCCGGACTGAAGGGACCGAGAACATCAACGAGCTCCGCCTTCCCAATGGCCTTCCCGTTGCTTATTATCAGAATCTCACCTCGAATTCTAGTCCTCGTTTTTCGAATCTCCCACACTTTCTTGCCCTCAACTATCAAACTCGCATAGGGTTCTCTCACGATGAGGCCCTTTTTTCTCTCCATAGCCATCGTCATTAGTACGTTCGGAGGTTAATAAAACCAACGCTGGGAAAACTTTAAGTCCGCTTTACCAAAGGCACTTGAGGAGGTTGAACCTATGAAGGTCATCTGGTACGGTCACTCGTGTTTCTGGATTGAAACGAAGGGAGTGAAGATACTGATAGACCCTTACCCAGAGGTGGACGACGACAGAATCGGCGATGTTGACTACATCTTAATAACCCACGAGCACACCGACCACTACGGAAAGGTCGAGCTCCTGTCGAGGCTGAGAGACGCTACTGTCATAGGGCCAAAGCAGGTCTATCTAATGGCCGTTGCCGATGGTGTCACAAAGGTGAGGGAAATCGAAGCCGGGGAAACAATAGAGCTTGAAAAGGGTGTTAAGATAACCGCAATCTACGTCGAGCACCCATCGAGTCAGTATCCCCTCGGCTACATAATTGAGGGCGATAAAAGGCTCTTCCACCCGGGGGATACCTATCCGAGTCCAGCTTTCCAAAGACTGAGGGGAAAGGTTGACATCCTCCTAGTTCCGATAAGCGGTCGCTCCACTGCCAACGCGAGGGAGGCAACGCAAATAGTCGAAGACATAAGACCGAGGGTCGTCATTCCCATGCACTACGGCGTTTACAACGATGCAAGCCCCTCAATCCTCGCTGAGGAGCTCAGAAAGAGGCGCGTCTGGGTGCTCTTCAAGGAGCCCAAGCTCTACGAGGAAATGTCATTTTGAGGGAACCCCATGCTATCAACGGGCTCAAAAAAGCTCGACGAACTGCTCGGGGGAGGCTTCGCCCCCGGCGTGCTCACTCAGATTTACGGGCCCTACGCGACGGGGAAGACAACCTTAGCTGTTCAAACTGGAATTCTGAGCGGTAAGAAGGTCGCATATGTAGATACAGAAGGAGGCTTTTCTCCTGAAAGGCTAAGGCAGATGGCGGAGGCGCGAAACCTCAACCCCGAGGAAGTTCTCTCGCGCTTCATACTCTTCACACCAGCTGATTTTAAAGAGCAGAGGAGGGCTATAGGCTCGCTCAAAAAGGTGGTTGATGAATCATTCTCGCTCGTCGTCGTTGACTCGATAACTGCCCACTACCGGGCCGAGGAGAACAGGACAGGCCTCCTAACCGACCTCAGCAGGCAACTTCAGGTTCTGCTCTGGATTGCAAGGAGACGGAACATTCCGGTTCTGGTAATCAACCAGGTGCACTACGACACTCGGCTGGAGCGGACGAGGCCCGTTGCAGAACAGACGCTCGGTTACCGGTGTAAGGATATTCTACGCCTCGATAAACTTCAGAAGCCGGGTCTGAGATTGGCAATTCTCGAGAGACACCGCTTCCGCCCGGAGGGTGTTATGGTGTATTTTAGAATCACGGAGAAGGGCATTGAGGACGTTGGGGAGTGACTGATTACAAAAAGCGCTCACAATCGCCAGCGAGACTTAAAAACAGTCAAAAACTTTCCACCAGCGCTTGCGAAGCAAGAGCTGTTATGGGGCCGGGGCCGGGATTTGAACCCGGGCTAGGGGATCCACAGTCCCCTGTGCTGACCAGGCTACACCACCCCGGCCACGTTCAGCTTAAGCTTTTGGGTTAGCTTTATAAAGTTTTCGTCAGATGCCGGGAAAGACGGTGTTAAATTCCACGTTCACGAGAGATTAAGGTGCAGACACAGTCAAACGATGATTGAAAATCTCTACGGGGGCTAAGGTATGAAGGCAAAGCGCGAGGCCCTCAAAAGCCTTTTCACAGCGATGCTCGACGGGAAAGTTGATGAAGATATAATAGACCTCCTCCTTCTCATCAACTCAATCAGGGGAATCTACACCACAAGCTCGTGCTCCGGCAGGATTGGAATCATTGAGGAGCCCTCCCTCGGGGCGAAGCCCCTATCAAGGTGGCTTATCAAGGTTCACAGGGAAATAACATTTCCAGAAGCAAAAAGGGCTCTTGAACGAGCTGAAAGCGGTTTGATATTCCTGAAAAGCCAGCCGCCAATCTTCCACGTCGTCGCCGAGGATCTTGAGAAAGCCAAGAGGCTCCACGAGCTCGGACTGGCGAGTGGCTTCAAGTACACAACCTTCAAGGTCATCTCAAACCGCTATCTCGTTGAAATCAATGGAACCGAGTACCTGACCGTTCCACTCGGTAGGGACGGAAAAATAATAGTGAGCGACAATTACCTCCGCTTTGCCCTCGAAATAGGGAACTCCATGCTGAAACGTTCAAAGGGAAGACTGCCACGGCTCTTCAAGAACTTTGAAAAACTCAGGGAAGAGCTCGGAAGGGACAAGCTGTTCTACGAGCTGACAAGAAAGTTCAGAATCGAAGAAAAGTGGGAGCTACCTTAGCGCATTTCGTTCCACTCCCTCCTTCCATAACGCTCCTCTATAAGCCTCTCCGCGAGTTCGAGCTCATACTCTGTTAGCTCGCCATCTTCAATATCAAAGGCCCTGGCAAAACTATCCCTGAGAAGTCCATAGGCCTCCCAGCGGGTGAGCTTTATGCCCTCACGCTCAAGGGTCGTCACTCGCTCCCAGACGCTCGAAATTCCCTTATCTCTGAGCTTCTCCTTTGAGGCCCTAAGCACCTTCCCGAGTATCTCAACGCGCGTCGCGTACATAAAGGTGCCGTGCTGTAAGATAATTCCTCTTCTTCTAGTTTGAGCCGAGCCACTGATTTTCTTCCCGTTGGCAACTATGTCGTTGAGACCCGAGAAGCCGGCATCAAGGCCGAGGTCTTCAAGGGCATCGACTATTGGGCCAGCCAAGTAACGGTAGCTGGTCTCGACGTTCTTCAAGGCAGGATGAAAGTCCTCGCCGATGATTACTGAGTAAGTTATCTCGCCGAACTCGTCGTGGAAGACGCTTCCCCCGCCAGTAATCCTCCTCACAACCGGAATACCAAGTCTTCTAGCTCCCTCAAGGTTGACGTCATGTCTTACGCTCTGGAATCTGCCAATTGTTACAGAGCTGGGCGAGAAGGCGTAGAGTCTGATGGTATCAGGAACCTTGCCCTCAATTCTGGCGAGCATTATGGCCTCGTCTATTGCCATCTGAACCTCTGGTCTGGCAACGATGAGTGGTATGAACCTCACCTAAATCACCAGGGTTAAAAAGGTTCGCGAGTTTTTAAGCCCAGCGATGATGACGCCCAAGCCCTCCTGAGGGGTGATGAAAGCGGTCACCACTGAGCGATACCAAAACTTTTTAAAACCCCACCCTTTGACTATAGACGGGAGTGGGCCGGTAGCTCAGCCTGGTACGAGCGCCGCCCTCGCAAGGCGGAGGCCGCGGGTTCAAATCCCGCCCGGTCCACCAACAAAACGTTTTTACGCATTTCTGTAAAATTTCTAAAGGTGGTGCCATGGACTTACTCGGAGACTTCTTTGAAGATGACGTGAGTGAGGTTCTCAGGCGTGTCTCATCCCTTCCTCCTCGTGATGTTCTCAGTTATCTCGTATCAACTTCCCAGCGTGTTCTCGCAGTGTACCAGGTGATGACGGATTCCCTCCCAAGGGGGTACGGGAAAATCAAGTTCTCACGCTTTGTTGAGAAGAAGGAAAGGCAAACAGAGGAGCTTTGGAAAATAGCATTACGGCTCCATCCAGAATCCATCTCATCCTCTAAGGTGGAAAATTTAGGAGTTTCGATTGAAACCGTTGGCGACTATGCGGAAGTTCTCGAGCAGACGATTAAGCTTGAAGAACTCCAGTTACGGGCCTGCAGATATCTCTCGGGGAAAATTGAAGACCTCGACCTCTCAATGCTCCTCGAAGATTTGGCCAATGAAATCGAGGAGAACATATCTTTCCTTAAGGAAGAACTTGAGAGGGTAAAGGGGATAGAACGGAAAGTGAAGTTTTCAGAATTTGTCAAGGAGCTGGTGGGTGATAGGGATGGACGAGTTTGAGCTCCTTAAAGACCTCGTTGCCATCGGGTCTCCCTTTGGAAAGGAACACGAGATTTCAAGGTTTATAGCTTCCATCCTTGAGGGATATGGCTTCAAGGTCGAGACGCTCCCGATTGAAGGCTTTGGAGACGACGTCATAGCTTATCTCCCCGGCAGGGGTTACACAGTCGTTCTCAACGGCCACATGGACACGGTGAACCTTTCCCTCGGCTGGACGAGGAATCCTAAAGGCGAACTAGAGGGAGACAGTTTCTATGGCCTCGGTAGCGCCGACATGAAGGCCGGTCTTGCCGTTCTGATGAGCCTGTTCATTGAGATGGGGGAGCTTTCCAAGCGTGAAAGGCCCAACCTGATATTTACCGCGGTTAGCGACGAAGAGGGCTATTCCAGGGGAACATGGGAGCTAATTAAGAGCGGAAAGCTAGAGGATTCCGATATCGTTCTGGTTGCTGAACCAACGAACGAGAGGCTCATGCTCGGCGCGAGGGGTCGCTTCGTTGTAAGGCTAACCACCAGGGGAAAGAAGGCCCACGCGGCCCGGCCGGAACTCGGAATCAACGCGGTTGAGGAACTATCAAGGATTGTAGGGAACCTTTACCGAATTAAAACTAAGAGCCACATCAAGCTTGGGAAGGGCTCCTACTGTGCGCTGTCAATCCGGGGAGAGGCCGACGGTCTGAGCGTTCCGGATTATGCCGAGGCCATCGTGGACAGGCATATAGCCCTCGGCGAGGACTGGGAGAGGGTAGAGGCTGAGCTAAGGAAACTCTCGGAAAGGCTCAACATCAAAGCGGAACTGGAAATAGGGAAGTTCCCAAGACCGACACCGGACATGCTCCCCTACGTCATCAGGGAAAACCTCCACGAAGTTAAACTCTTCAAGCGCGCCATGGCTTCAGCCGGCATAGACCCGCAGGTGACCTATGGCAGGAGCGTTGGGGACTTCAACTATTTTGCCACATACCTTGGAAAACCGACCTTCGTTTTCGGTCCAATTGGGGGCAACTGGCACGCCAGCGACGAATGGGTGAGCGTCTCCTCGATGAAAAGGGTAAAAGAGGCCTACAAGAGGTTCCTACTGTCCCTTGTCTAGCCTCGGGAAAGCCGGTCTCATCACGACTCAGGGCAGGGAGTTTTCCTCATCGGCGACAAGACTTTTAAATTTCCGCTTTTAACCCCTTCCATGTTCACGCTCATAGCGAGGGCAAGGAAGGACGCGAAGGCCCTGAACTACATCAACGAGAGAAACTACGGGGGCTTTTTGAAGGTTGAGAGCCTCGGCGGTGGAAGGAAAAAGGAGGAAGTCCTTGAAAACCTTGAGAGAGCCATTAGGGAACCTTACATCCCTGTTCTCCTCCTCGGCGAGAAGGAAAAAGAACTTATGGAGGAACTCCTTCCTGTTCTGAGGGACTCCGCAAAGCCGTTCTATGCGAGGCTCCTGAGAACAAAGCGTGTCAGAAACATGCGCGTTGACGAGCTGTACTCACACATCGAGGAGATAAAGGCCCGCTTCAGGCTTGGAATTGAGTGGAACGATGCATACGCTTTAAACCCCGAAAATCCGTTTGGAATCGAGCTAAATCCAGACTACGATATCTACCTGGCAATTGGGGATGGCTTTAGAAGGTCTATGCGGTCAATTCTCGGCGTTGAGCTCGGTGAGAACTCCCTCGTTCTGAGAAAGACCATGAATCAGGAGGTCTATTTCTCCGGGCCGAACAAGGTTGCGGAAGTCAGTAAAAAGCTCGGCTTTCCAACCGAAGTGCTCTGGCGCTGTCCCTGCGTTGAGGACGTTTCTCTGGATTCCCTAATCGAGCTCAACAGGAGCTACATTGAAGCCTTTGCAAACGCTTCAAGGGCGTTCCTCGAAACCTTCCAAGATTACGACGTCATCGTCCCCTGGAGCGGCGGAAAGGACTCAACCGCGACGTTAATCATTGCCAAGGAGACCTTCAGCAAAGTAACTGCCGTGTACGTGAGAATGGAGTACGAGATGCCCGAAACGGACGAGTACGTTGAAGGCCTCGCCAAAAGACTCGGCGTTGATTTAATCCGCGTTGACGTCCCAATGCCAATCGAGAAGTACGGCATGCCGACCCACAAAAACAGGTGGTGCACGAAAAAGAAAGTCGAAGCCCTCTATTCCGTCGTCTCTGAGTTTGAAAGGCCTGTTCTCCTCGTCGGAGACAGGGACGGCGAGAGCGCGAGGAGGAGGCTGAAGCCACCCGTGGTGGAGAGGAAAACCGGCTTCGGGAAAATTCTTGAGGTCATGCCTGTGAAGTTCTGGAGCGGGTTTATGACCCAACTGTTCATCCTTATGAGGGGCTTCGAGTTACATCCCCTCTACTACGAGGGTTTTTACCGGCTCGGTTGCACGATATGCCCGAGTTTGGCCGAATGGGAGGTGGAGTTGTTAAAGAAGAGAGGGGTGAAAGCCTCTCCGGGCTAAACCTTTCTCCCAACGGCTAAGCCCACAACAAAGGCTATGACCACGAAGAGTCCCACAAGACCGTAATCGGCTCCGCCCGCTGTTTTCACTGGGGTTGGAGTTGTCGTTTTTGTCGCACTCGGGACGCTTATCTCCGGAACTGTGTTGCCGGTGGGGACCTTTGGAACAGGGCTCAGGGGCGTTGACAGGAACAGATTGGCGGTTTCCTTTGCATACATGTAGAATGTCATAGCCGTCTCAAGGTTATCAATGCTCTGGTTCTTCTTTGCCAGCTCCTCGAAGCTCTGGGCGAACTCGTAGTAGGCTATCGCGAGTATTGGCGTTATGTTGTTCTCCTCGGCTATTCCTATCGCGGTTTTCGCATCCTCCTTTACCATGTTGAGCTTGTCCATAAGGACTGTCCAGTTAGTTATGGCGAGTGTATCAAGGAAGACCTCACCCTGAACGCGTGCCTGCATTGCTGTAAAGAGCGCCGCGGAGTACTTTCCGTCGTCGTAGTACTGCTGGGCCTTTTCTATGGTGTCAGTGAGGCTGTTTCCCAGAACGTTGCCGTACATGGACTCAATGTATGCCACTATAAGGTCGGACTCGTCTATGTAGTCCCTTGCGGTGACCTTGATTAGGTCCTTCTTTATGGGCTCTCCCCTTGCAAAGTACTTTCCGAGCTCGGCCCAAAATATTGCTGTTTTCGCCCGCTCATAAGCGTAGGCGGCCTCACCTACAGAGTCCCAGTAGTCTCCGGAGTAGTAGTACTTCCATGCGCTGTCAAGAGCGCTTTTGGCGTCTTCAACCCTCTCCTCCGCGGCCGCTATGGCCTGAAGCATTGTTATGCCCCTTATGCTCTGGTTCTCAACGTAGGATTCTGCCTCCTTTATAGTCTCGCTGGTATTCTTCAGGAGTTTCTCGACGTCCTGGGGGGTGTTTATCCTGAGATACCAGTCAACGTGCCTTATGATTATCCTCGCCTGGAAGTCCTTGCTGAGGGCGGTGTAGTACATCCCCCTGCTTATGTAATCCTTCGACTGGTTGAGCAACTGGCCGGCGTTGTTTAAGGCTGTTAGCAGGGTAACGTATGTGTCGTACCCAACGTTGCTACCCTTCAGTTCCCTCAAGACCATCTGGTAGTAATCTGTCGTGTTCTTGTAATCGCTGACGGCGTCGTTCTTCAGGAAGGAGGTATCAATCTGAACGTTCTTGGGTGGCTCCGGCCTCGGGAGTCTGTGACCAGTGAAGTAGTAAACGGCCTGATAGATGTCCTTTACCTCAACAACCTTGAGGCCCCAGCGCTCTTCGGCATATTTAACAACGTCAACGGGCTTGGTCTCGGTGTTTATCTCAAGAACACCCCCGATTTCTTTTTTCTGAGTTTCTTGGACGTATTGGATTCTCTGACCCTCCGGGATAAGGAAGAGCTTAACTCCAGCCTGGTGAGCGGCGGCGGCCTTCTCAAGGATTCCCCCAACGGGTCCAATGCTTCCATCAGGGTTAATCATCCCCGTCATCATCACTTTAGGGTTAATCTTCCAGCCTTCTAGTGCCGCAATAATTCCAACGGTCATCGTTCCTCCGGCAGATGGACCACCGATGATTGAGGTGTTGGCGCGAACCTGTATGAAGACGTCATAGTGGCTCATGTTTACCCCGAGAACCCTTCCAGCCACCTGCGCCGCCAACCTCGCGCTTGCCTGCATGTCAACCTGAGCCAGAGGCCACGTCTCTATGTAAACGTGTCCGTGGCCAGGAACTACCGTAATTACAAACTCCGTGACGACACCGGTCAGCTCACCCGTTGAGGTTTTTGCAACGGCTGGTGCCCTTATCACTACTGTATGCCCTTCGCTTGGACACTGGGCCATCACTGGATTCACTAATGGAAGCAGAAGGAGTACTGCCAGTATAAGGACGATTCCCCTCCTCATCCTTCCACCCGGGAAGAATTAGAAGAGCCAAATAAAGCGTTTGTGGTTCAACGGTTTAACGCTTCCAGAGGGCCAGAAAGAACAGCAGGAGGACGAGCACCTCGAGGGTATCGACTATGAACCCAATGTCGTACTGGATAACCCTGCTCTCGGCTGAGATTTCAATGACCTTCTTGAAGGCGAAGAGCAGGAAGGCAAGAGTTAGGTAAAGTGTTGCCCTTAGATGGCTCTTCCTGTAGGCTAAATAACTAACTCCCATCAGTGCTAGTGCGAGCAGTATCGTTGCCAGGTTAAGGAACATCTCCATCATTCACCCTCACCTATTCCAGCGAGGAGGTCTATAAGGCTATCTGCCAGTCTCTCCCAAAGCCCTGGCCGGTATTCTCTAATCAACCTGACCAACGTCTCAGGGTTGTAGTTTATAGAGTAGACAACGCTCTTCCCTTCCCTCCAGGCCTTAACAACACCGAGTTTCTCCAGTTCCCTCATGTGATAGCTTATCGTTGGCTGACTGACACCAAGCTTTTCGGCTATCTCCCCCTGGTTCATCTCCCCCTCCATGAGCAGGAGGAGTATCTTTCTCCGGGTTTCGGTTGATATGGCCATGAGGAGTCTTTGTGCTTCTTCTTCAAAGCCCGCGGGAAAGATGTAACGCCTCCTCCCGACCTTCCTTGAAAACACTTTGCCCTCTTTCTCAAGCTTTCCGAGGTGGTACTGGAGGTCTCCGATGCCCAGCTTAAGCTCCCTTGCAAGTTCTCTGAACGTCACACCCGGCCTATTTCTGATGTAGTTGAGTATCTCGTTCCTCCGCTCCATTTTTCAACCCTTAAAGTCTGTGGTTCATTCCTCTATGACAAGTGATATAAGGCCTTTCCCTTTTATGCCCTGCGGTGAGGTTATGGAGCTGGTTAAAAAGGCTGAGGAACTCGCGAGAAAACACGGCGTGGATTACTATGAAATCAGGCTTGTCAGGATAACCTCCAGAAGGCTCTTCATGACAAACGGCCATTTAAGGGAGCTTTCTAACAACTCAGAGATTGGCATAGGGGCCAGGGCCTTCAACGGGGCGTGGGGCTTTTCCAGCGCAAACGACAGGGAGAGATTCGAGAAGGCAATAGAAACAGCTATGAAGATAGCCAAACTGTCGCGGGGAGAAGCGAGGATTTACCTCGGCAACCCCGTTAGGGACGACGTCGAGCTTGGAGTCAAAAAGCCCTTCACGGAAATAGACATCGAAGAAAAGCTCTCCCTCGTCAAGGAGATAGACAGACTTCTCCAGGGGGAGAGAATCGTCAGCAGAAGCGTTAACTACGGTGACTCAGTAGTTGAAACTCTCTACTTCAACTCCCTCGGGAGCGAGGTCAGGACAGTTATCCCAAGGATAAAGCTCGGCTTTTCCGTTACGGCGAAGGAAAACGGTGAGATGCAGAGCTTCTGGAAGAGTTTTGGAGGAACCCTCGGCTGGGAGCTCGTGGAGGGGATTGACCTTCACCACTGGACGTCCCACGTTAAAGAAAAAGCCCTGGAGCTACTTTCAGCTCGTTCGCCACCCTCCGGTGAGATGGATGTAATAGCCGACCCCGAGCTTACGGGAGTTTTAATCCACGAGGCACTCGGCCATGCAGTCGAGGCAGATTCCGTGAAAAACGGCGACAGCATCTTAGCGGGAAAGCTGGGCGAGGAAATAGCAGGTGAGGGACTCACGGTAGTCGATGACCCCACCTTGCCTGGCAAGTTCGGTAGCTATCCCTACGACGACGAGGGAATTAAGGCCAGGCGTGTGGAGATAATCAGGGACGGCGTCCTCGTTAATTATCTCAACGATAGGGAAACGGCCGAGTACTTCGGCCTCGAGCCCAATGGACACGCTAGGGCTGAGAGCTACAACCACCAGCCCCTCGTAAGGATGAGCAATACCTATGTCGAGCCCGGCAACTGGTCCTTTGAGGAAATCCTTGGGGAGGTAAGGCAAGGTCTCTACATGCTCGGCGACAAGGGCGGAGAAGTTGACACGGCAAACGGAACCTTTACCTTCGGGGCCAAGATTGGTTACATCGTTGAGAACGGGGAAATCAGGAAAACCGTCCGCGACGTTGCCCTCTCTGGCAAAATCCTCGACGTTCTGAGGAACATAAGGGCGATTGGAAACGACACGCGCGTTGAGTTCCCTGGCTACTGCGGAAAGGGTCAGTGGGTTCCGGTCGATGATGGCGGTCCCCATGTCCTCACAAGGGCCCTCGTGGGGGGATTGAGGTGATGGAGGCAGTTGGAAGACTTGTCAGACTACTTGAACGAGAGAACGTCGAGTGGGAGGTCTTTTACCAGTCTGGTCGCTCGGGCTCGTTCGCCATAGAGAGGGAAACCCTTGAGCGTTCCCAGAGGAAGTTCTACTCTGGAATAGGACTTAGAATTGGTTTAAAGGGAAGGCTCGGCTTCTCCTACATTACCGGCCTGCACCCAAGCGAGGAGGAGCTTGAGAACCTTGTGAAGAGAACGATAAAGTTGGCAAGGATAAGTGAAGTCCCCTTCATGGGCTTTCCAGAAAAGGAAAAAATCCCGCTCGTGAAGGGCCTCTACGATAAGAGAATCGACGAGATTCCCTTTGAAAAGGCACACTCCATGGCCATGGAATATGCGGAGCTTATGAGTGAAAAAAAGAAAAACGAGACCATCTCCGGCTCGCTTTCCTTTGCAGTTGAGACGAGCGGGATTGTGAACTCCAACGGGATTGAACTCGAGGAGTGCTCCACCTACATGGGGGTTTCAGCATACGCCGTAATCAGCGACCCGCCGGGAACCGGCTCCTATAGGCAGTCCTTTACCTCGCTCCAGAGTTTGAGGGAACTTGAGAGGGCCGTTGAGAGCGCCATTGGAGAGGCCAGGCTGAGCGCTAGAGCAAAAAAGCTTGAACCCTTCACTGGGGAGCTTGTTCTCGAACCCGAGGCTGTTTCGTCCCTTTTGGATATCTTTCTTGGCAACCTTTACGGTGATGAGGTCTACCACGGAAGGAGCAGGTTCTCAAGGCCGGGCGAAGAAATAGGCTCGTTCACGCTCATTGACGACTCAACGCTCGACGGTTTTCCGGGAAGTTACTCCTTCGATAGCGAAGGTACCCCCGGCCAGAGAACCGTTCTTGTTGAAGAGGGAGTAATTAGAAACTTCCTCCTTGATTACACCTACGCCTCCTTCCTCGGAACGAAGAGTACTGGAAACGCGTTAAGGAGCTTCAAGAGCGTTCCCTACATTGGGACGAGCAACGTAATCATCGAACCCGGCGAGGAGAGCCTTGAGGATTATAGGGGAATCGTTGTCAAAAAGGTCTTCGGCGAACACACGGCAAACCCTGTGAGTGGTGACTTCTCTCTCACCGTTGAGCTCGGCTATGTGGTTAGGAAGGGTGAGCTCAGGCCATTTAAGGACAACATGCTCGTTGGCAACGTCTTTGAACTCTTGAAAACCCTAAAACCCGGGAGGAAAGCGAGGAGGGTTTCAAGCTTCCTTTCTCCAAGGGTTCTCGTTGAGGGAAGGCTTGTTTGATAACTTTTTTATATTCTTAGTTCTATTCCTGTTTTTGGTGATGAACCATGGGCAGGGACGGGCTTAGTAACATTATGTCCCTATTATTACCCGGCGAAACTGTTCTTGTTGAGTATACGCAGGACTCCCCGTCCGAGCTACTCTTCTGGTTGCTGGTGAAATGGGCAGAGAAAAACGGTAAACCCGTCCTGATTGACGATGTTCTCGACACATTTCCGGAGGTTTTGGCGAGACTTAGGGTTCTTGATTTTGATATCTCAGGCTTTGGCAATCTTCCGGTTGTTAAAATTGGAGGTTCAAGAAACGTTGGCCGGGTTATAGGAACCATAGACGTGGACAGGCATTCAATTGACTTTAGATACTACGAAAGAATATACTCCAAGGTCATAGAGGGAGTCGCCATAAACCCGGTTCTTGGCTTCCACAAGCTGTTTATGGTTCTCACAGACAGGGAACTGTTCAGGCTTATTCGGAACGTTGCCGGCTTTGTTGGTAAGAGGGACAGAATAGCAATATACCTCGTTAACTCAGACGTTTTGTCTTCTAAATCCGGAGGATTTGACGCCCTCCTGAGAGAAATCGCAACAACAGTGCTGGCATTCTACCCAACAGAAAGGGGCTATGTTCTGGGTGTTGTAAAAACGCCAAGAAAGGAGCTCCTCGGAAAGGAAGCTGTAATCCTTTAGATTTCTTCCAGAAGTTTCCTCCGCTTTTCCTCGTATTCCTCTTGGCTTATTATCCCAAGGTCGTAAAGCTCCTTCAGCTTTTTGAGCTTCTCAACCGGGTCCTCCTTTGGTGGCGCTTCGGCCCGCTGAACTGGAACAGTGCGCGTTATGAACTCCTTAGGTTTTCTCAGCGTCCAAGTCTCGCTGGTTAGGCCCTTGTTCACACCGATGCTCACCGGCTCGACGGCTATGGCATTTAGGGCATCTTTAATGGCGTTTATCGCCCTTCTAGCTTCTTCCTTATTCATCCAGCCGAGCCTGAGGGTTACGTCCTCCTCGCCCTCTATTATGAACTCCGAGCTCACAAGCCCCAGCTTCACGGTGACCTGCTCCAGCTTTTGGTAGGGAATTGCCTTAAGGTCATACCTCCCGAGCAACTTCTCATCCAAGTAGATTATCCTCCTGTCCGTGATGAGGAGCCATTTGGGCTTTTCGACGCTTATCTTCTTCTTTATTGAAAAAAGAACCTCCTCACCGGGTTCCAGATGCCTCAAAACCGACTTCGGCAGTTCCGGATTTTCTTCATTCGCCATGCCTTCCACCATGAATAACTTACGCACCATCTATATCAGGGTTTCCCGCAAACCTCATTAACCAAGCCGAGAAAATACGTTGGGTGCTACCATGGACTTTGGGAGAAAGCCTCTGATTGGGATGGTTCACCTGAAGCCCCTGCCGGGCTCTTACAGGTACGAGGGTAATCTAGATATAGTAGTCGAGTCCGCCCTTAAGAACGCCAGAACGCTTGAGGAAGCAGGCTTCGATGCGGTAATGGTTGAAAACTTCGGAGACGTGCCGTTTCCAAAATACGTGGATAAGACGACCGTTGCCTCCTTTACAGCAGTGGCCAAAGCGATTCGTGATGAGGTCTCAGTTCCTGTTGGAATAAACGTTCTGAGAAACGACGGGATAGCGGCCTACTCCATAGCCTACGCGGTAAAGGCGGACTTCATACGGGTTAACGTGCTGAGCGGTGTAGCTTACACGGACCAGGGAATTATCGAGGGAATCGCCCATGAACTTGCAAAACTTAGGAAACTCCTCCCGGGCAAAATCAGGGTTCTCGCCGATGTCCACGTCAAGCACGCGGTTCACTTCTTCGACTTTGAGGATGCTATACGCGATACCGTTGAGCGTGGTTTAGCCGATGCCATCGTTGTGAGTGGAAAGGCAACTGGAAAACCCGTTGACTTGGAAAAGCTCGCCCTCGCGAAGAAAATCTCCCCCGTTCCTGTGGTAGTCGGCTCCGGGACCACCTACGACAACCTGCCCAAACTATGGGAGCACGCGGACGGCTTTATCGTGGGAACCTGGATAAAGTGGGAAGGTAAAGTTGAAAACGAGGTTTCTCCGGAGAGGGCGAGGAAACTCGTTGAGCTTGCGAAAAATCTTCGCTCTCGAAAATTCTAAACTTGACATTTCTCTTGTCCGAATTTTCTTTTCCGAAAGCCTTATTACCCAGGAATGCGTAACTTGTTAAAAGGAATGCAGAACCTGTCCCGCTTTTCTCTTCCGCGAGAGGGTTTTGCCTGGATGTGATTAAATGCTTGGAAAGCGTTCCGCGGGCTTTAAGATTTTCGGCCCACTTGCTGGGTCTACCCTCACCTTCGGATTAGTTTTATCATCCTTCAGGCCCGCGATGTGTTTCCTGGTTTTGTTGGGAGGTTAGCATGATGTTGAAAAAACTCGTCCCCCTCATGGGGATTATCGTGTTGTTGGCCCTTCCCGTTTCCGCTTCCCAGTTTCCTGAAAAACTGCCATCAATAACCAAGGAAGAGGCGAAGTCCCTTGGGCTGGCGCTCACCTACAGTGGAGGAAGTACCAACCCAAACTACGTTCTCTTTTATCAGGACTTCATGTGCGCAAACCACGCCAAAGACAGCAACAACCACGTAAGGGTCGTGGTGGACTACTACATTGACAACGAAGCGGTGGAGCAGTTCAGCTGGTTCATCAAAACGGGAGAAAACTACACGGACAGGGAGTACGAGATACGGGACGACGACGGGAACGTGCTTGGTAGGGAATACCTCCACTACGAGTTCAACGGTGGTTCCAATTACGCGGACCTGAGGACCGTTTATGGGAAGGAATACCGTAATGGGTACAAGTTCGTATCCATCGAGCACACCTACGTGGCCCTAGTCAACGACCACTACTGGATAACTGCCAAGGCTGTTTACGTTGAAGGAACCACCGCCTGCAACCTCGAAAATCTCGCCCCTGTTCTGCTCAACATGTACCTTGAGCGAATCCCTAATGGAACGGTGAAGGTTCCTGTGAACTCAACAGGAGTCTCTGAAAACTCCGAAGACTCATCAACAGCCCCAGGTCTGAGTCAAGATGCCACCAAAAGGATGAAGAATACAGAGGAGAAGCTCAAGGGACTTGGCAACGGTTGGGGTGGCTTCGTGGTCATCAAGACTCCAAGGGGAGACATCATCAAGGTCGTTAACTCGAAAATGGACTACGCTGGAGACAGTTCTGCCCTTGGTTGGAAGGCCAAATATTACGGCAACAGGGCTTTGGATGCCTTCATAGACAAGGTGGCGGACTACTTGCCAAAACCGGTGGGCCTCTTCAAGGACTACTTCAAAGCCGACAAGGACATCAACGTCTTCTCGGACGACGAAATGGTAAAGAAGACAGCCAAGGACCTCCACGTGGACGGGAAAAGTGCATCGCTCTACAACGGCATGTCGGACATAGATAACCGCGAGAAGGCTCTTACTCCCTACAGAAACGCCGTCCCCTCCAGCGTCGAGACGAAACCGATAGAGCTTATCCTCAACTCGATGGGCGTCGCCATAAAGAAGACGCTCGCCCAGGACTACCGCTGGGAGTTCGAGAAAACAGAGGAGATAGCCCTTCGCTACAAGAGGGCTGGGCTGAAGTACAGGGACATCATCAGGAACACGGTCGAGGAGATGGGCGACACCACGACGGGAATGCACCGCGTCAACATGATGAACAGGAACTCGAAAAATGATTTTAGGAACCAGGAGGCGAGGGTGAGGTTCTACCTCAACAAGCTTTTTGAGGAGGGAGTAATATGAAGGGCAAGCTCCTGCCCCTCCTACTTATCTTGATAGTGGGCTACTTCTACTTCAGCGGGAACTTCCACGTTCCCAATGGGTTGAATCCAGAGCGGGTCATAGACACCGCCAAGAACGTGACAGATAACCTCGGGAAGACCTCCACCACAACGGAAACCCCCTCAGATGGGGCTGGAACTGGCGTTGACTTAACCGGAAACGTGAGTGTGATTAGATCAAACAACTGGACTGTGGTTAAGTTCGAGACGGATGTCATTGACGAGGGCCTCCTTGGCAGGGCCTACACCTTCGCGGAAAAGGCCATTGAAAACGGCTCCGAGAACGTTCGCG
>NZ_WAKV01000023.1 GCF_015523185.1 Thermococcus sp. | reverse complement strand
TAGATATTTAAGAATTTTTAGGCAAGAAAATGGCAAACTTTTTAAGCCCACCCCAGAACTCTCCCCCGTGGTGTCCATGTTGACCTATGCAGAGGCTGGAGTTGATGATGAAAAAACGGCCAGAGCTTTGAGGGGCATAATCTCGCTCGCGAAGGCAACCTTCGAGTTCAGGAAGGGCAGAATCGGCGAACCTGCTGAAAACCTCGGCCACTACGCGGCGCTGATGGACTTCGGGAGCTTTTATCTGGCCATGACCACAGACGGGGTCGGGACGAAGGTTTTAATAGCGGAAGCGGTTGGCAAGTTCGACACGATAGGGATAGACATGATAGCGATGAACGTCAACGATTTGCTCTGCGTTGGGGCGGAGCCGGTCGCCCTGGTGGATTACCTGGCCGTAAAGGAACCCGATGAGAAAATCTTTTCGGAGATAGCTAGGGGACTCTACGAAGGTGCTAAACAGGCCGGAGTCGCTATAGTCGGCGGGGAGACTGCGGTTATGCCAGACCTCATCAACGGCTTTGACTTGGCTGGAACGGCCATAGGAGTTGTGGAAAAGGGAAATGTGATAACGGGCAAGAGGATAAAGCCGGGCGACGTTGTTGTTGGAATTTCAAGCTCGGGAATACACTCGAATGGCCTGACCCTCGCGAGGAAGCTGTTGATTCCAAAGTACGGCCTCGACTACGAGTATGAAGGTAAAAAGCTCTGGGAGTGGCTTTTGGAACCGACGAGGATTTACGTTGGGGCGGTTCTTGAGCTCATCGAGAAAGTTAAGGTTCACGGATTGGCGCACATAACCGGTGGAGGACTGACTAACCTCAAGCGCTTAACAGACTACGGCTTCTCGCTGGAGATACCGCCCATCCCGGGAATCTTCAAACTCATCCGCGAGAACGGCGTCCCGCTTGAGGAGATGTTCCGGGTCTTCAATATGGGGGTCGGCTTCATCGCGGTCGTTCCGGCGGAGGAGAAGGACGAAGCGCTCGATGTCCTCAACAGACACTTTGAGAGCTTTGAGCTTGGGGTTGTAACCGAAGAGCCCGGAATCAGGGTAGAGAACTTCGGCGTAAAGCTTTAATCTGGCCGGAACGGAAAACGAATGGTGGTGTAATGAACGTCCTACTGGCCGGACAAGCGTTTAGTTTTTCCATCAAGCTCACGGCGGGTCTCTTTCTGTTCCTGAGGTGGTGGAGGTATCGTAGGGACTCTCTCATCTTCTGGGCGTTCTTCTTTCTGAGCTCGTCCTTCTCGATTGTTTCAGAGATTCTGGGGTTTGGAATAGGCGTTCCCCTCTTTCAGGCCCTTGGGGTTTCCTTCCTCACCGCGGGAATAGTCTCGTTCCTCGACGAGGAGGCCCTGGGGTTTTCCACAAAGTACCTCAAGGTCGCCGCCCTTGTCCTTCCGGTAACGGTTTCCACCTATGTTGTGCTCTACGCACTACTGCATTCACTTGTTACGAGTAAACCCAACCCATTATATCTTTCCTTTGGAATCTCCGGGATTTTCTACGCAATAGCAGGGGTTGTTTTCTGGACGGTGAGGAGGTTCTATCCCAGGACCGGGGCCATTCTGAGCGTTACCCTTGTGGCACACGGCCTTCACAAGATGGACTACCCCTTCCTCAGGCCGGTCGGATGGTTTGCCCCGATTGGGTTCGCAATTGGTGCCTTCCTAACCATGATTGAGGTTCTGGCCTTCGTTAAGATGGTTCTCTCCGAAAGGTTTGAGTACGTTGTCCCCGAGGACAGACCTCCGCTGGTAAGAAAGGGGGTCTTTCTAATCAGCCCAAGTGAGTTTAGTAACTACGTGGAGGCACTATCTGACTTTCCGGTTCTGGCCTTTACCCGCCGTCGGGACTTTCCCGAGGCGTGGGAGGTGCACCTCCTGACCGCCGTCGAAGGCGCTGGCAACGTAGGCCCGACTCAGCTCCACAGGATAATAGAGAAGACCCGCTCATACCTAGCTGAAGCCCACCGTGAGGAAGTGATTGGCGTGGTCGTTATCGAAGGCCTCGAATACCTTCTCATGTACAACGACTTCCGTTCCGTCCTTAAGTTCTTGGCAACACTCTCCGACTACGTGGCCCTCTACGGCGGAATGTTGGTCTTGGTCTTCGACGAGAAGAGCCTTGAGGAGAAGCAATTAAAAACCCTCAGGCAGGTTCTCAACGTGGGTGGGATAAAATGATGTTTACAGCAAAGAGAAAGGCCTTCTTAGAGGAGCTTCCAGCTGTTGTCGAGGAGGCGGTGAAAACCTACGGGGTTAGGCTGAGGAGAATAGAAATAGAGGAGGATGAGAAAGGTTGCTACACCGTTCTAATCACCTATGACTCGGAGTTTCGCCCGTGAGCCTCTTATAGAGCCTCTCGTAGGTTGAAATCAGGTCGCCCTTGTTGAAGCGGAAGACGTCCTTGTCGAGGCTCTCACCGGTTTTTGCATCCCAGAAGCGGCAGGTGTCGGGGCTTATCTCGTCTCCGAGGACAATCTCGCCTCTCTCGTTCTTTCCGAACTCCAGTTTGAAGTCCACTAGGATTATCCCGCGCTTGGCGAAGTACTTCCTGAGAATCTCGTTCACCCTGAGGGCTATCCTTTCCATCTCCCTGAGCTCGTCTTCGCTTACCCCCAGAACCTTCGCGTGATAGTGATTTATCATCGGGTCGCCGAGGCCGTCGTCCTTGTAGTAGAGCTCGACTATCGGCTCACTGAGCTCCGTTCCATCCTCAAGGGGAAGGCGCTTTTTGAGACTTCCAGCGACGACGTTTCTCACTACAATCTCGAGAGGATACATTTTGAGACGCTCAACGATGAGTCTGTTGTCACCGGCTATGCCTATGAAGTGAGTCTTTACGCCGTTCTCCTCCAGAACCCTGAAGAGATGGGCACTAATCTGGGCGTTGAGCCAGCCCTTACCTCTAAATCGGGCCCTTTTTTTCCCGTCAAAGGCGGTTGCATCGTCCTTGAACTCCATTATCGCCTTGCCGTTGTCGAAAGGGATTACCCTCTTGGCCTTGCCCTCGTAAACCTCCAAGTAAATCACCATGTTTATGTAAAATTAGACATCTTTTAAGGATTTTTTAGATTTATTTATGTAAAAATACAGGCAAAGCTTTTAAACACAAACACCTAAATTCGGTGGACTTAACGTAGGATTATTTACTTTTTAATGTCAGTCGGTGGTGGCGATGCGAGAGAAATGCGGCATCTTTGCAACACTCTCCGAAAACGCTCCAAAGAAGGCCTACTATGCACTCCTAGCTTTACAGCACAGGGGTCAGGAGAGTGCCGGAATAAGCGTCTGGCGGAACAGGATAAGAACCCTCGCCGGAAAGGGCCTTGTCTCAGAGGTCTTCAGGGACGGAGAGCTCACCAAGATGAAATCAGACCTCGCAATTGCCCATGTCCGGTATTCCACTTCTGGCTCGCTCAACGAGACCCAGCCCCTCGAAACGGAGTGCTGTGGGATGAGAATAGCGGTTGCCCACAACGGGACGCTCACGAACTTCAAGCTCCTCCGGGGAAGGTATGAAAAGCTCGGTGTCAAATTTCACCACTCCGTTGATTCTGAACTCCTGGGGATTTCGTTTCTCTGGAATTTAAATGAGACCGGCGACGAGTTCGAGGCGATGAAAGCGGTTTTTGAGGAGGTTAAAGGCGCCTACTCGGTGGCGTTCCTCTTCGAGGAGGAGATACTCGTTGCTAGGGACCCCCTCGGCTTCAGACCGCTGAGCTACGGCTTCTTTAATGGTCACTACTTCGCTTCTGAGGATTCTGCTCTAAGGCTCTTCGTGGACGAGTCTGATGGCGGTGAAATAAGGGACGTCAAACCTGGAGAGGTCTTTCTTCTCTCTGAGAACGGAGTTGAAAGCAGGGTTCTGGCGAAGGAAAGCCACCGCCACTGCGTTTTCGAGTACATCTACTTCGCAAGACCCGACAGTGTTCTCGACGGAACGAGCGTCTACGTTGCGAGGGTAAGGATGGGTAAGGAGCTGGCAAGAGAGAGCCCGGTTGATGGAGACGTCGTTATAGCCGTGCCGGACTCGGGAAGAGCGGCCGCTCTCGGCTTTTCTCAGGAAAGCGGGATTCCTTACGCTGAAGGCTTGATAAAGAACCGCTACATAGGGAGGACCTTCATAACCCCGAGCCAGTTCAACCGCGAGCTGAAGGTTAAGCTCAAGCTCTCGCCGGTGAATGAGGTCGTCAGCGGAAGGCGCGTGGTTCTCGTCGATGATTCGATAGTCAGGGGCACGACCATGAAACGTATAGTAGAGATGCTCAGGAAGGCCGGTGCAAAGGAAGTGCACGTCAGAATAGCCTCGCCACCGATAAGGTACCCATGCTACATGGGGATAGACATACCCAATAGGCACGAGCTCATAGCGGCCTTTGGAGGCGTAGAAAAGGTTAAAAAAGCAGTCGGAGCGGACAGCCTCGCTTACCTCAGCGTTGAGGGCCTCATCCGGGCCGTTGGCAGGAGGGACCTATGCCTGGCGTGTCTCACGGGGGAGTATCCGGAGTGGGCGTTCAGGTTCTACCGTATTTTTCCTTAAGGGCCTTCACGACTTCGTCACTGAAGTACACGCCTTTCGACCTGAGTTCTCGAATCAAATCATCTATGTCCTCATCAATAAGTCCCCTCTTCCACGCCAGAAACAGAACCGCAAGGCTTCCCGTCACGTTAAGTCCGAGTGACTTGGCTATTATGCGGGGGATTTTCTCGTCCAGGAGAAGGAGGTCAGCATCAAGCTCCTTGGCCAAGACTATTGCCTCTGCCTCCCCAATCTCGATTTCACTCCTAAGGATATCAACACTTAGCCTGTCTTTGACCTCTACAACCTCTATCCACTCGGCGGAAGCCACCTCGTCGGAACCGGGCTTTCCCCTGTCCTTCTCAACGACCTCAATCCATACCGCTCTAGGAATGATAATCTTCCCAAAGAGCTCTCTGAGAACGTAAAGCTTTCCAACCTTTGCCAGCGCTATGAGAGGACCCGAGTTGGATACAACCTTCATACCAACCTCTCCAGTATTTCAATGTCCTCTTCGAGGTCCCTTCGGTTGTAGTTCAAGGGAACTCCCTTCGATGCTAGGACTTCCATCATCTCCCACTTGCTAAGACCGGCAATCTCAGCGGCTTTTCCGAGGCTAATCAGCCCCTCCCTGTAGAGCTCAACGGCGAGGTACAGCCTCACCACCCTCGGAACCTCGTCCCTGTCAACCTTCAGAATCCTAACCAGGTCCGAGGGAACCGTAACGGTAACTTCCCCCATCCGACCACCTCTAGGATTTGGGAGTTATGGAATAAAAACCTAACCAAATCTTTTCACCCTGCACGCCGAGAACTTGAACTCCGGCGTTCCGGCCTTGTTCAAAGCTGGGCTCGTAAGTTTGTTAGCCTTGAAGTGAAAGGGAACGGCTATAACTCCTTCAGGAACCCCACCGACCTTGGCGCGCATCCTTATCTTCCCGCGCCTCGTCTCTATCTCCACCCAGTCACCGTCGTTTATTCCGAGCTTTTTAGCGTCTTTCTCGTTGATTAAAGCCTTCGGCTCGCCCATGAGCCTGACCAGCGACGAGCTCCTCAGCGTCATCTCGCCCGTGTTATAGTGGCTTATCTTCCTCACCGTGGTGAGAACAAGGGGGTACTCTTTGTCTGGTCTCTCCCATGGTTCTATCTGCTCAACTGCTATGAGCCTCGCCTTTCCGTCTGGAGTGGCAAACTCCCACGTGTGGAGCCTCTTCCTGGGCAGGAAGATTCCGTCCGAGTTCTTGAGCTCTTCAACGCTCCTCTCCTCAAGCTCCGGAAAGAGCCTGAAGTACTCCGCTGTTATTTCCTCGATACTCGAATAGTCAAAGCCGGGCAAACCGAGTGCTTTTCCCAGCATCATCAGAATCTTCCAATCGGGTTTGGAATCCCCGTAGGGCTCGCAGACCCTGTGACTCCACTGGATTCTCCTCTCGCTGTTCATGTAACTGCCGCTCTTCTCACAGAAAGCCGAAGCCGGAAGAACGTAGTGGGCGTAGCGAGCTGTCCTCGTCATGAATAGGTCCTGGACAACCAAGAGGTCGAGCTTTCTTAGGGCCTTTCTCACATGGATAAAGTCGGCCTCGCTGACCGCTGGATTCTCGCCGACGATGTAGAGGGCCCTTACATCGCCCCTCTCTATCGCGTCCCAGAGCTCCGTTAAGTAGAGGCCCCTCTCGGTCGGAAGGTCCTCAACGCCCCAGAGCGAAGCAACGCGCTTCCTGAAGCGCTCGTCGGTGAGAGGAATGTAGCCGGGAAGAAACTCGCTGAGGGCACCCATGTATGCCGCGCCCTGAACGTTGTTCTGCCCGCGCATTGGGTAGAGACCGCCCCTTTCACCGATGTACCCGAGGAGCAAGGCCAGGTTTATCACAGCCAGAACGTTTTCCACCCCAGAAACGTGCTGTGTAAGGCCCATTCCCCACATTAGTGCCCCTCTACCTGCCCGGGCAAATGTCCTTGCGACTTCCTGTATCGTCTCTGCAGAAACACCGGTTACCTTCTCCGCGTATTCCGGCTTGTACTTCATAACCCCCATCCTGACCTCAGAAAAACCATCCGTTCTTGAACGGACGAAGTCCTCGTCGTAGAGCTCCTCCCTGATGATGACGTTGGCAATCGCGTTGGCGAGAGTTATGTCCGTTCCAGGCCTGATTACAAGTTTGTAGTCGGCGAAGACCATCGTCCTCGTTTCCCTGACATCAACGACGATAATTTTCGCGCCGTTTCTCTTCGCCCTCAGGATGTAGTCCATTACAACCGGATGCGTCTCGGCAGGGTTGTAACCCCAGATGAGTATCGCGTTAAAGGCCTCCAAATCCTCGTAGGGGTTCGTTTGAGCTCCGGTTCCAACGGCAAGTTTGAGAGCGTGAACGCTCGCCTCGTGGCAAAGCCTAGCGCAGTTGTCTATGTTGTTCGTCCCGAAGAGGCGCGCAATCTTCTGGACGAGGTAGTTCTCCTCGTTGCTGATTTTTGATGACGCCAGAAATGAGACCGCATCCGCCCCGTAAAGCTCCCTAATTTCGAGGAGCTTGTTGGATATCTCCTCTATCGCGACACCCCAGCTCACCGGAACCATCGCGGAGCCAACCCTTTTAAGGGGTCTCCTGAGCCTTCCGCCCGAGCGAACGAACTCAGTTGAGTGTAGACCTTTCGGGCAGAGCTTTCCCCTGTTTGGCTCGCCGGGGTAAGGCTTCACCTTCATCGTTTTCTCATCTACGAGGAGCCTGCATCCAAAACCACAGTAGGGGCACACGACGGCTTTCACGGTATCACCTTGTTGGCAAGAGAAAGTTAAAATTAAAAAGTTTTCTGACTAAAATTGAGAAAAATTTGTCAATCAGAGGGCCTTCCTCAAAAAGTACTCGTGAACCCTCGTGTCATCGGTTAGCTCCGGGTGAAACTCAAGGCCGATTATGTTGTCCTGTTCAACGCCAACAACCCTCTCGCCGAGCCACGCTATCGGCTTTACCTTATCACTCAAAAGCTCGACTATCCTTGGCGCGCGGATGAAGACGCCCGTGAAGGGCTCGTCGCTGAAGGCCAGCTTTATAGGTGCCTCGAAGCTGTCTACTTGCCTGCCGTAGGCGTTTCTGTTCACCTTGACATCGAGGAGCTCAAGGAACCTCTGCTCAGGGGTTGCGCCGATTACTTCCTTCGAGAGCATTATCAGGCCGGCGCAGGTGCCCATTATTGGAAGGCCGTCTTCGCCGAGCTTTTTGACCGGCTCAAGGAGGCCGTTCTTGACCATCAGGCGCGAGATAGTGGTGCTTTCTCCACCTGGGATTATGATTGCAGAGATTCCCTCCAGCTGGTTTGGTTTCCTGAGCCAGATTACCTCCCCGGAGACACCGAGGTTCTCTAAGGCCCGTTTGCTTGCCTCGATGTGCTCGCTGACGTCTCCTTGGAGGCCTATGACGCCTACCTTGACCATTTCAATCCCCCCAAAAGAGTGGGGAAGGGCTCAAACGCCCCTCTCCTCGAGGCGGACTTCAAGCTCCTCGATGTCCTGTCCGCGCATGGGTTCGCCGATGTCCCTGCTTATCTCGACGAGAACATCCGGCTCGTCCCAGTGGTTTACGGCCTCAACTATTGCCCTCGCCATCTTCTCCGGGTTGGAGCTCTTGAAGATTCCGGAACCGACGAAGACACCGTCCATGCCCATCTGCATCATCAAAGCGGCATCTGCTGGGGTTGCAACACCCCCGGCCGCGAAGTTCACAACCGGAAGTCTTCCAAGCTTCTTTATCTCCAGAAGAACCTTGTAAAGGCCTTCAACTATCTCGCGGTAGGTGTAGTGGCCGTAAATCGGCTCGTTCTCGAGAACCTTCACTGGAAGTCCAGCTATCTCCTTGACGTTGAGGGCAAGCCTCAGGTAGGGCTCGGCGAACTTCTCGGCAACGCCGTAGACCTGCTCGTCGGTCATGGCCTGTATCTGCCTTATTCCCTCGGCAACGAGGCGGACGTGCCTAACTGCTTCAACTATGTTTCCAGTTCCGGCCTCGCCCTTGGTCCTTATCATTGCTGAGCCTTCCCATATCCTCCTAACTGCCTCACCGAGGTTCCTTGCACCGCAGACGAAGGGGACCTTAAACTCGCGCTTGTCTATGTGGAAGAACGGGTCGGACGGGGTTAGAACTTCGCTCTCATCAATCATGTCAACGCCCAGAGCTTCGAGGATTCTCGCCTCGGCGACGTGACCAATCCTCACCTTCGCCATGACCGGAATCGTCACAGCGTCCATTATCTCCTGAATCTTCTCTATCGGGGCCATTCTGGCAACGCCACCGGCCTTCCTGATGTCCGCCGGAACGCGGTGGAGAGCCATGACCGAGACGGCTCCGGCCTCTTCCGCAATCCTCGCCTGCTCGGCGTTGGTGACGTCCATAATCACGCCACCCTTGACCATCTTGGCGAAACCCCTCTTGAGCCTCTCCGTCCCCTTTGCCTCGATAACCTTCAACTTGTTCATCTTCACCACCTCATTTAGATGAACGTCTCAGTGGATTATAAGCCTTGCCACCACCAATGCAGGGTTTTCGTAAAAAATGTTCAAAGAACGTCATGAAAAACCGAAGGAGTTCACTCAACTCTACCAAGGATTTCAAGGCTCACGTCAAAGTTCCTGACGGAGTGCGTCAGATAGCCCAGACTTATGACATCGATGTCGAGCTTCGCGTATTCTTCGATGTTCTTGGGCGTTATCCCGCCGGAGACCTCGATTTTAACCCTCTCGCGAAGGCCTTCACGCCTTAAGGCTTCTATAGTCTCAGCTATTTTTTCAGGCGTCATGTTGTCGAGCATGACCACGTCGGCCCCGGCTTTAGCGGCTTTAAGAGCATCCTCAAGGGTCTCGACCTCAACCTCGACGACCTTGTAAGCGCTGAATGCCTTTGCCCGTCTTACTGCTTCCTTCAGAGGAACCAGGGCGAGGTGGTTGTCCTTTATGAGTATCGCGTCGCTGAGAGAAAATCTGTGTGGCTCGCCACCGCCTATGAGGATTGCCCTCTTGTCTATTGGTTTGAGGAGGGTCTTCCTCGTCCCCGCGATTTTGACCTTCGGATTGATGGCTTTAACCCTTTCAACGAGCCTACTGACTTCCGTTGCTATTCCACTCATCCTGCCCATAACGTTCAAAGCTGTCCTCTCAACGAGCAGGATGGCCCTTGCTTCACCCTCAAGCTCAAGGATGACGTCGCCCTTCTTAACTTCCTCGCCGTCGCGCTTTTGGGTCTTAACTTTAACGCTGAAGTGTTCGAAGAGGGCTCTGGCTTCCTCAACGCCCGCTATGACACCTTCTTGCTTAGCTATGACAATTGCCTTCGCCCTCACCCCTTCCGGGATAACCATCTCGCTTGTGATGTCCCCAAAGGGGGCGTCCTCCTCAATGAACCTGAGGAGATATGAGAGTGGAACCATGACTTTCCCTCCATACTTAACAAAAATCTCCAAAACCTTTCACTCCAGACTTAACACCTCAGCTCATCTCAAGCATCCTCTCGATGGCTCTCCGGGCCTTTTCGGCTATCTCTCCCGGAACCTCTATGGCGTACTTCATGTCGCGGAGGGACTCGTAGATGTGGTTTAGCGTTATCGCCTTCATCCCGATGCAGGTCGCGTCTTCCCTCGCGGGGTGGAACTTTATGGACGGATAGAGCCTGCTCAGCCGGTAGACCATCTCCCTCTCGGTGAAGACGACCCACTCGTTCCACTCCGGGGCGTGCCTTATCATCCCGCCCGTGGAGACGATTATATCAGCCTTCTCCTGCACTTCCGGCTCGCATTCCGGGTGGACCATCAGCTTGGCGTTTGGATAAAGTTTCCTCGCGCGTTCAACGTCCTCAACGGTGAACTTTTTGTGGACGTAGCAGTGGCCGTATTCGGGGACTGGGATAACTCTCTTCCCGGTCTGCTTGGCCACGTAGTAGGCGAGGTTCTTGTCCGGGCCGAAGATTACCACGTCGGAATCAAGCTTTTCAACTATTTTGACGGCGTTGGCGGAAGTGACGGTTACGTCGGCTAAGGCCTTCGTCTCGGCGGAGCTGTTGACGTAGAGAACCACTGGAGCATCTGGGTACTTCTTCTTCGCCTCGATGATGTGCTCTGGCCTGAGCATGTTGGCCATGGCGCAGGTCGCCCTTCTCGTCGGAAGGAGGACCGTCTTTTCGGGGTTCAGGATTTTGGCAGTCTCGGCCATGAAGTCAACGCCGGCGAAGACTATCACATCGGCGTCAACGTTGACCGCTTTCCTCGCGAGTTCGAGGCTGTCCCCCAGAAAGTCTGCTATATCTTGAACCTCAGGCAACTGGTAGTTGTGGGCCATGATTATCGCGTTGCGCTCCTCCTTAAGTCTCTTAATTTCCGCTATTAGCTTCTCCTTTTCCATACTCTCACCTCTTCAGCGGGGGTAGAAGAGGGGAATTAAAAGGGTTTTTGGACACCTTTGGTTAAGCTTATCCCTGAAGGAGAACCTGAATCTCTTCCCCACTGGCTTCCCTAAGGAGAAGGGTCTTAATACCCAGATTTCTTGCGTGAAAAGCCATCTTTACGTCATCGGTAATTAGGAGGGCCTCCTCCACAAGGGCGAGAGCCATGAAGTAACAATCAAACCGGAAGCACCGGTTTTTGAGGCAACATTAATGGCCTCCTCGAATATCATTTCCTCCGGTACGAGGTTGTATGAGAGTGAGAGGGATTCCAAAATGTCGAGTATAACATCGCCATGACCGTTCCGCTTAAGAACGTTGGCCACTTCCACGAGGCAAGCCTTTGGGAGAAGGACTTCGTGGTCATCACATAGGTGAACCACAAGCCTGGCTTTTTCATGAGTCCTGTTTTCACGTTCGAGAACCTTTTGGGGAAGGCTCCGCCTCGGTCGTAGGAGAGCCTTTACTATAACACTCGTGTCAAGAACCACTTTCATCGTTCCTACCCCTGACCGTGGCAATGCTCTCATCAATGTCCTCCCTGGCCTCAAGTTCAAGCTCGTCTATAAGCTCCGAGAACCTTTTCTCCTCTATGTAAACTATCAATCGTTTCGAGGGCAGGGAAAGGGGTTTCAGGGGTTTTATTACCCCATTTTCATAGACTGCCTCGATAGCCCTTGGCATACTCCCACCGTTGGATGTTGTACTAGGACGTATTTAAACCGCTCGGTTCAAAGCTTGCACCTCCCATTGAAGAAGCTCGGTCTCTCGAAGGCCTTCCTCATCTCGGGAAAGTCCTCACGGTAGTGGCTTCCCCTGCTCTCCTCCCTCGCTAAGGCGCACTCCAGAACACCCCGGGCGAGGAGCTTCAACCTCGGGTCGGCCTCGATTCCCTCAAGTTTTTTCAGACCTGTTCTAAGGCCCCCACCACTCCTGACGATTCCAGCGTGGCTCCAGAGGAGCTCCCTGAGGGAGTCAACGTCTCCGAGCTCATAGCCGTGGTAAGTCGGTTCCTTGACTTCCCTGCACCTCGGCTTTTCCCTAGCTATCGTTCTGGCAACCTCCAGGCCCGAAACAATGCACTCAAGGAGCGAGTTGCTCGCCAGCCTGTTCGCTCCGTGGAAGCCGTTGGAAGCCGCTTCTCCTATTGCGTAGAGGTTTTTAATTCCCGTTCTGTACCAGAGGTCAACCGCTATTCCGCCCATCGTGTAATGGGCTATCGGCGAGACCGGGATTAGCTCCTTTGAGGGGTCGAGGCCGTCCTTCCTCAGGAAGGCGTATATCTGTGGAAAGCGTCTCTTGAAGTTTTCTATCGAGCGGGCATCCAGGAAGACCCTCTTCCCCAATTGCATCTGCCTGTATATGGCCCTTGCCACGATGTCCCTCGTCGAGAGCTCGTTAACGAAGCGCTCTCCATCCTCAGTTATCAGCTTCGCTCCGGCCCCACGAACGGCCTCGCTGATTAGGAAGACGCCGTTCCTTCCTATGTATCCAGTGGGATGGAACTGGACGAACTCTAAATCCCTCGAGGGGGCACCCTTCATCATGGCGTCGCCGATTAAGAGCCCTGTGTTAGTTTCACTTCCTGCCGTGAACTTGAAGAGGCCCGAGAAACCCCCGGAAGCTACAACGGTCGCGTCAAAGGGCAGAAATTCCCCTTCAACGAAAACGCCGTAGGTCTTTCCCCTCTTTATCGCAAGTTCCTCGGCCTTTCCTTTAACGAAGTGGACGCCAAGCTCTTTGGCACGTAAATAGAGGAGCTTTGTGACGTGCTTCCCCGTCTCGTTCTTTATCGTGAAGACCCTGTGGAAGGAGTGCCCACCTTCGGTCTCGCTCGCCTCGAACTTTAGGCCAAGGGAAGTCAGGAAGTTATAGGCCTCGCTCGCCTTCGAGATTACACTCCACACGACTTCCTCGTCGTTGATGTACTTCCCGGCCCGGAGAGTGTCGAGGACGTGGGCCTTGACGGAATCCCCCTCCAAAATCGGAAACGCTATCCCCGCTTGAGCGAGGTATGAGTTGCTCCTCCTGATTCCCGGACCAATAACTGTGACCTCGAAACCCCTCTTGGCCAGGGCTATGGCAGACGTCAGGCCAGCTATTCCGTCGCCAGCGATTCCAACTCTCATCCCACCACCGGAGGATAAAGAAAAGGTGGGCTTAAACGGTTTTCCCCGATTTGAAGATTCATGTGGGTTGGGGCAGTGTTTTATCATGTAGTTTGGTTTATCCGAAGGCGATCGCCCTCTTCAGGTTCGTCAGGTAGAGGAAGTAGTGGTAGTTTAGTAAGCTCTCGTCACCGTTTCCGGAGGGTTTCCTTTTGAACACGTTCGGCGTTCCCGCAATTAATAGGACGAATCCTTTCCCCTCTGGATTTCTCAGGGCCTCAACGAGGAAGACTCCCTTTGAATACTCAACCCCATTGAGAACGACGGAGTTGTTCCTTATCTCCACGTACCTGTTGAGTTTATGAGTAATGGGGGAGTCCAACGGGGCGATGACGATGAGGTTGTCGCTTTCGAGCACCTCTGTAAAGGCTACCTTAAAACCGGCCTTTTCAAGCATTCCAACGTAGTTCTTAACGTACGTGCTCTCCGAGAGGTTTGGAGAATACACCTTAACGCCCTTCGTTTTAAACGCCATGAAAACCATTCTGATGGTTGGCTCCGGTGAGATGTTCCTCCAAATGCCTTCCCTGTACCATTCCCCCATAAGCCTCGCGAGTTCGGGCATGAAGCTCTCGAAGGTTTGATACTTCTCCCCGTTCGGCAGGTAGTCCGTCAGGCAAGCCCCGTAAACCCTCCCAACGAGGTAGAACCCGAGGGCTTCCTGACCCTTTATGAACCTCTTAGCGCTCTGGTTTCCCTCCGTTTTGAGTATGTAGTAGGCCTCAAACGCCCGGACAAGGGTCTCGTCGAGGTAGGTCTTCCAGCCTGAGTATCCCATGGAAGTCATGACGTCTTTTACCGGCGAGAACATTTCCTCATACTTCTTGATCTCCCCGGAGTGTCTGTCCACCGCAGGGTTGACGAAGCTGTGGGCAAGCTCGTGGGCGGAGGCACTGCAGTAGGAGAGCGTTCCGTTGGAGAAGGAGCAGACACCGAGAAATGCATAAACGGTGCCGTTTTCCCAGCTGCTGTAGCTGTAGTACGCCTCAAGGGGCTGAAGGACGAAAACCCAGCGCTTTTTCTTTTCTCCAAAGAACCTCTCCTCGAAGTGAGGAAGGTTAGAAACATCGGGATTCTCCTCTAAAAACAGTCTTATCTGCTCCCTGTAAAACCCGCTGTGGTTCTTATAGAAGGTTGAAAAGTTCGATTCCCGGGCGAAATCTTTCATGGCCGTGGCGAGTTCGTTGAGGAGCCTTTCGTTCCCGTGAACTCTGCCCACGAGGTAGGTGCTCCACTCCGTTGAGTTCAGCTCCATCGCAAACTTGGGATGGCGTCGTACTCCAAACCCTCTCTCAGGGCTTTTTTGGCGAGGAGCACTGCCCTGTGATTCCTGTAGGGGGAGAAGTAAGACTCAACCTCTTGGGAGTAGGGAGTAACGTTGCCAGAGTTCCAGCCGGCGAGGTGGAAAACAACGTCCGTCAGCTCGATGTAGGGGTTCACCTCGACGCAGACGTTGCCGGAACACTCGGAAATCGGGGAGACGTTGAGCTGGAAGTCCGGCTTTGGAGGAGCAGGTGACTGAGTCAGGTAATATGTGAAAAGGAGTACTAACAGGGACAACGGCACCACTAAAGGTTTAACCTTGGGCATTGTTATTTCTCCTCCCCTTCATATGTGTGGTTTCGTTCTTATTTGTTTCTTTTTACGTCTTAATTAATGATTATCTCAATACCTTTTAACGGGTACCCTCTGTTCTCGTTGACCATCCATTCATCTGGGTCGAGGATTATTATCCTGGGTTTATCGTTTAATTCGAATTCCACCCTTGCAGTCCCGTTAACCCAGACTCTTTTGACGAAACTCTTTGTTTGGGTTTTTACTTCGACCTCGAGGGGCATTGTGAAGTTGTTTTTGTCGGTAATTTCAAAAGTTAGGAGATATTTTCCGTTTTCC